>JAASTM010000427.1 GCA_021767325.1 Spirochaetales bacterium | reverse complement strand
GCGGCGTATTCTATCGCCCGCACGAAAAGCCGGTCGGATTGAGTCTCCGTCTGGGCCGGACCGATCTTGCGGCTGACTTCAAGCTCACGTCGCAGGGCGTGCAGCTGTTCCCACTGATCGATGGAAGGCTTGACAGTCTCCACCGCCTCCAGAGTACCGTTGAACAGCGGATCCTCCAGCTGATCGAATTGTCGTTCGTTGAAACGTTGCAGCGCCGCTTCGAAGGTACTGCGCATAGTGCCGCGGAGCCGGTCGTTGAGGCTCTGCATCGATCCGACTAGGGGCCGTTCAACTGCACCGGCAATACCGACCGGCGCTTCACTCTGCGTTCTGCCGCGTGAGAGCACCCGCAGAGTGGAGAGAAAAGGAATGTCGGTGGTATTCTCACCCAGAATAGAGATACGAATAGTCTCTATGGCATTTGCATTTTGAACAATCCCGCTCCAGAGTTCGATCAGACTGCTCTGCTGCCCCAGCAGCTGCACACGCTCGGGAATATCACTGAAACTGCCCGCCGCTTGCCCTTCGCCCTGGTTCGTATTTTCCTCCGCCGAGGCCGCCTCGAACTCCCGGCGAGTCTCGTTGAACACTGCGTAGCGCGTTTCGAACTGATCGGCCAGTTGTTGGATTTCATTTCTTCGGGAATCGATCTGGTTCTCGACAACCTGACCGTACTCTTCCTCCAGAAACAGCTCTTCATGCAGGGAAAATCCTGTCAGATACTCCTCTACCGCTTCAACATAGCGCTCCTGCTCGAGCAGTTGGCCGGCCGTCTCCATGATACCCTGGAAGCGCTGGTTGTTGACTGTAAAAATAATGGATCGGCGCGCCTGGGCGAAAGCCTCTACCGCGGCCTTGTTCGGATCCGCATCTAGCTCTTCGAGACGCCGGATAATATCATAAGCCTCCTGCTCGTTCAGCGTCTCGCCTTCCTGTACATCGAGAATCTCTATCAGCTCTTGATAGGTGCGATTATACAGAGCCCGGGCTTCACGGACCTCCTTCATGAGCCGCTCAGCCTCATCGAACTTGCGGGGGTTCTCCTTCATCACCTGTGTGAGCAGCAGGATCGCATCGTTATAACGGTTTTCTTCTATCAGGCTGCGGGCTTCATCAAGCCGGTCCTCCTGCTGGCCTCGGGCGCACACCTCACTCGCAATACTGAAGAACAGCAGAAAAACGAGAAAAATTGAGAATGCGCAGCGCCGCCTAGTTCTAACCACGATGTTACATACCTACTGTATCACATTTATCGACAAAAAGAATCTTAGTACTAAATTTGTATGTATATCTTTACGAGAGTAGAAAAAAGGGGATTTTGAGTATATACTATTAATGATGATGAAACGCATATGGATGTCTACCATATTAGTTATTTTCCTCTCTTTCCCACTCTCCGCTGCAGATCTGTCCGAATTCTACTATGGCTACAGCGGATTTGCCGACAATACTCTGTTCTCCGACCCTAACACCGGCCGTACACTTTTTCCAACACTTTTAGTGCCGATGGGCGGAATGTATGAGGGTATGGGCACTGCCTACACGGCAGTCGCCGAAGGTTCCGGCTTTTTAGAAGCAAACCCAGCCGGCAGCTCGCAGCTGACCTATACCGAACTCTCCTTTCACCACAACAACTGGATAGCCGATTCCAGCCTTGAAGGGGTAGTATACACCATACGTAAGAACAACTTCGGCATGGGCGTTGGGGGTAAATTTCTGTATCTACCCTTCACCGAGTTCAACAGCTGGGGTGAACGTGAATCCCGCGGATATGTCTCAGAAACCGTGGCAACCGTGAATGCCTCCTATAATTTTCTCTCTAGTTATTATTTTCACGGTATTTCCGTCGGTGCAAATCTCAAGCTCGCCTACCGGCATATTCCCAACTCGATATATCCCGGGCAGTCGATTGCAACCGGTTTGGCTGATTTCGGTTTACTCACTCGCTTCAACTTTCTCAAATTTTACGCTTCACGCGATAGAAACTTTTCCCTGGGAGCGGTGGTAAAGAATCTGGGGCTGCCGTATGAAGACGAGCCCATGCCCACCGTCGCAACTGCCGGGTTCGCCTATTCCCCTTTCCGTCCGCTTCTGTTTTCTTTCGATTTCAACTATCCGATCGCCTTCGGCCTCCCGGCTGAGCAATGGGAAAAATGGTACCTGGCCAGCGGCCTGCAGGTACAATTTACCAACTTTTTCGCGATGCACAGCGGTTTTACCCATCGGGGTGCCAACCCTCGCTTTACCCTTGGCAGTAATGTCAGCCTTGATTATATCGATCTAATTCTCAACTACACCCTCGACATGACAACCCAGGTAAATACCGCCGATCGTTTCAGTATCGAAGCAAAGATGAATCTGGGCGACCGCGGCCGGGCAGAGCTCCGCCAGCAGATTGATGAATACTATATCGAAGGACTCGAAGCTTATGCCCAGGGTGAACTAAATCGCGCAATCGACTACTGGGAAGCCGCCCTCGATCTCGACCCGACCTTTCAACCAGCCGCGGAAAATATAGTCGTTGCCAGGCGGGCCCTCCGTCTGCAGCAGGATATGGAAGCCCTCAACAAGGTCGAATAAGACCTCAGCGCACGCTCACTCTGCGTTTCAAGCTTCGATACGTCACGAATAAGGACAAGTCTATTTTTCCCCGCTCGACTAAAGCCCCCAGTGCATCACTCCGTCGGCTGTTTCCGCCGCTGCTGACATATCTGTCCATCATCTTCTCTTGCCGTTTATATACCTTGCTCGAAAAGCGCTTTTCGAGATACGCGATGAGCGTGTAGGCGTCTTTGATTTCATTCTCAGGAAGAGATACTTCATCCTGCATATACACCGACTGCAGCAGCTTATCCCGGCTGACCGACTCATAGCGATGCAGCAGCCCTTCAACTTCTTTTACAAACGGGTCTTCATGGAATTCGATATGATCCATTCGCCACCGCAACTTTTTGCGCAACTGATCCGCCTGCGGTAGAGTATGGGCTTTACGCAAACGGTACACATACAGCGCCACCGCTCCGAGCCCGGCAATTATGATTTCATCTATCATGGGCAGGGGATCACGCAGGCTGAAGGTGAGCAGAAAATAGAGCCCTAAAAAACCAACCGAGGCCCACAGAAAGTTGGGGATAAACTTTTTTTCCTGAATCCAGCTGTTAACCGCCGTATCGACCGCCCTGTACAGCTCCTTCCGAAATAGAGTGATGTACTCTACTTGCGGCTCCTGTCCATACTTTCCGATAATCCGGGTCTCATCATCGAGCGTCAGCAATACCTCCGCATCATCGAAGGGATGCAGAAACAGCGCAGTGCCGTCATTCCGATACAGATGAAAAATAGTGATCGTCCGCTCACTCTTCATCTTCATTTTGTCTCCTACTTTAATTGTACTCCAT
>JAASTM010000426.1 GCA_021767325.1 Spirochaetales bacterium | reverse complement strand
TCCGGGCTGCTACCGGCAACCAGAAGATAATGGGACTCGACTACTACTCCGGCGGACACCTCACCCACGGGTATCGTTTCAACGTCAGTGCGCAGATGTTCGATGCTTACTCCTACGGGGTAAATGCCGATACCGGGGTGCTCGAATACGATGAGATCGAAAAAATGGCCATGGAGGTCAAACCGCTGATTCTCATTACCGGCTACTCTGCATATCCCCGTTTGATAAACTTCAAAAAGATGAAGGCGATTGCCGATAAGGTCGGGGCGGTGTTCATGGTGGATATGGCCCACTTTGCCGGCCTGGTGGCGGGCAAAGTAATGACCGGAGACTACGATCCGGTGGCGCATGCCGATGTAGTGACAACCACCACCCACAAAACCCTGCGGGGACCCCGCGGCGGTCTGGTCCTGGCTAAGCAGGAGTTCGCCGAAGCGGTAGACAAGGGCTGTCCGCTGGTAATCGGCGGCCCGCTGCCGCATGTAATCGCCGCCAAGGCAGTTGCATTTGCCGAAGCCAATACTCCCGAGTTCGGAAAATATGCCCAGCAAATAGTGGACAATTCGCACGACCTGGCCGATGCCTGTAAGGATGAGGGGATGCAGCTCTCCTCCGGCGGTTCGGATAACCACCTGATGCTGCTGGATGTGACCGGTTTCGGTTTGAACGGCCGGCAGGCGGAGAGTGTACTGCGGGAATGCGGTATCACTCTCAATCGAAATGCCCTGCCCGAAGACCCGAACGGTCCCTGGTATACCAGCGGTCTGCGGATCGGTACACCGGCTGTAACAACCCTGGGGATGGGCAGCGAGGAAATGCGGGAGATTGCCGCAATCATCAAGTACGTGCTATCCAACACCAAGCCGAAAATCCTCACCAAGGGGAAGAACGCCGGTAAGCCGAGCAAAGCCAAGTATGACATTGATCAGAGCGTGATCGACGAGGCGATTAAACGGGTCAACGCCCTGCTGGGGCGTTATCCGGTATATCCCGAACTCGATATAGACTTTTTGATGAAGCATTTTGTAAAAGAATAGCATCCCAACCGAAAGTTGGAATGTATACGTGTTGGGGCTGTCTGAGAGGTATTCTCAGGCAGCCTCTTTTTCTAGCTGCAGAGCTGTTATGACTGCGCGCGGATGATATAGCCGGGCTGCACCGGTACCGAAGGGCGGATGAAATACTCTTTCCCGTGGTCCGCCTGGTCAACTACCTCGCCGCGGGCATCGAATAAGCGGTACTGGGAATCCTTCTCATACAACAGGTCGGGACCGATGAACTCGAGGGGCCGCTCACTGCGGATCTGATTTTTCACATTCAATTCGTACAGTCCGTCGCCGGCCGGCGCCCCGATGGTCCCCAGAAAGACATACTCACGCATATAACTTTTTGCGGTGGTCTGGTCGGCATCCCGCCGGCCGAAGTAGAAGCCGGTACTGTATTCGCGCCGGCTTATCTTGTACAGCTCATCGCGGTAGGGGCGCAGTTCTTCGATTTCGGATGGTTCGAAGCTTGTGGGCTGTAAGGGCTGTGAGGCCTGTGCGGGCTGGGCGGGGGCGGTGTCCGGGTCGCGGGTGGCCAGATAATCCAGGGCCTTGCGGTAGCTGCGGGTTACCACTGCGGTATAGTAGAGCGATTTCATGCGCCCTTCGATCTTCACCGAATCCACCCCGGCGGCCGCGAGCTGGTCGAGATAGTCGAACATGCACAGATCTTTGGATGAAAGAATGGTGGTAAATCCCGCTTCGTCTTCGATAAGCGGAAAATACTCCCCTGGCCGCTGTTTTTCCTCGAGGACCCGGTACATCCAGCGGCACGAGTGGGTGCAGTCGCCCTGATTGGCGCTGCGGTCGGCCATGTACGAGCTGAGAAAACAGCGGCCCGAGTAGGCCAGGCACATGGCACCGTGTACAAAGGTTTCGATTTCCAAGTCGGGTACGGCAGCTTTGATTTCGGCAATATCATCCAGGCTTGTTTCGCGTCCGAGGATAACCCGGGAGAAACCGAGGTCACGGTACAGCTTGGCAGCCTCCGCGTTGATGCAATTGGCCTGGGTGCTCAGGTGGTAGCGTTTGTCCGGAAAGTTGCGCCGCAGCACCCTGTAGGCGCCCAGGTCGCTGACGATGAAAGCGTCGAAGGGATAGCGGGCAATGTACTCGGACTCTGCCTCCAGGGTTTTCAAATCTTCATTGTGGAAAAAAATGTTCATCGCGCCGTAGAGCTTGCGCCCGCCCTTTATACGGGCGATCTCTTTCCACTCTTCGGAGTGAAAGTTGTCGGCCCGGGCGCGCAGAGAAAAAGAGCGAATGCCGATGTAGGCGGCATCCGCTCCGTATAGATATGCATAGTGCAGTTTTTCAATGTTTCCGGCAGGTGATAGTAACTCCATATCGAGGTACTTTACGGGTGATTAAAACACAATGTCAATTACCTCTTCCATCGACTCGACCGGTTTGAACTCGATTCCCTTTTTCACGTGATCGGGAATCTCCTCCAGATCCTTTACGTTTGCCTTGGGAATGATAATGGTTTTCACCTTGTTACGCCGGGCGGCAATGGTCTTTTCCTTGAGCCCGCCGATCGGCAGCACCTTTCCTACCAGCGACAGCTCTCCGGTCATGGCAACATTTTTACGGATGGTTTTACCGCGTACCAGCGACAACAGGCTGGTGGCCATGGTGATACCGGCCGAAGGCCCGTCCTTTGGTGTAGCCCCCTCGGGAATATGCAGGTGGATCTGGTTGTTTTCGAAGTACTCCTTACTAATATCGAAACTGTCGGCGATGTGCCGGACATAGGTATAGGCGATGTTTGCCGACTCCTGCATGATGTTGCCCATTTGCCCAGTAAGGCGAAATCCCTCTTTTCCGGGGTTGCTGACCGATTCGATCAGCAGGGTGTCGCCGCCGAAGTTGGTCCAGGCCAGACCGAGGGCGGTTCCCGGGCTGTCGGCCTTTTTGACCTCATCCTTGCGGAAGGTCGGCTGGCCGAGGTACTCTTCGATATTCTCGGCGTTCAGTACCACCGGTGTCTCTACCTCTTTCAGAATGAGCTGTCGGGCGATTTTACGGTGGATTTTATCGAGGTTCTTCTCGAAGTTGCGCACTCCCGCCTCCCGAGCGTAATTAGTAGCAATCGAGGAGAGGGCCGATTTATTGTAGCGTACGTGCTTTTTCTTGAGTCCGGAACGGTCCAGGGATTTCGGAATCAGATACTTCTTGGCAATTGCAATTTTCTCCTCTTCGATGTACCCGGAGAGCCGGATTACCTCCATTCGGTCGAGCAGGGGCCGGGGAATTGTATCCAGGGTATTGGCAGTGGTGATAAAGAGTATATTCGATATGTCGAAGGGCAGGTCCAGATAGTGATCCCTAAAGCTCACGTTCTGCTCCGGATCC
>JAASTM010000425.1 GCA_021767325.1 Spirochaetales bacterium | reverse complement strand
TCTGTATCCAATTCCGGACACCCGCTCCCGCGGGAGCTTGCCATCGGTTCCACCGACACCCTCGGCATGCGGCTCATACAAACCCTGGTTGATCAGCTGCAGGGCAGCCTGGAACTCAGCCGCGAGCCGCAGCCCGTGTTCACCATCCGCTTTCCGCGCAAGCCCTGAAGCAAACGCCTCAATACAGAATATTCCCCGGCTCGAAGCCCGGCGCGTCTATTCGCCGCAGGAACTCCCGCATCTCCTGCGGAGTTATAGTTTTAAAACGTACCTTGCCATCCCGCCCGTCATGTCCGTCCCGGCCCTCCCGGCCGACCTTCGCCAGGTCTCCATCGGCATAGGCCCGGCCGGCCGCACCTCCGTAACCGCCATCTCCTCCGGCTGCATTCGCGTCAATATAGTTGAACAGTCGCGCTTCAACCGCCAAAAGGGTAATATCGCCGCCGTATCCACCGTCAGCACCGTCGCCGCCGTCTCCCGGATCTCCGGCAACCCCCGGAACATCCGGATCCGGGTCGTTCTCGAAGGTTCGTCCGGTTCCGCCGTTGCCGCCCCGGCCGCCGTCACCGCCTTCTCCGCCGGAGGCATCTATTACCATCTCCTTCATTTCGGACAGGTACAGCTGCTGATGATCGACAGCATACAGCAGCAGCCGCTGCTGACCGTCGTGCCTGTAGCGGCTCAGTACCAAGGTGACATCCTCGCCCGGATAACCGCGGGTACCGTCGCTTCCGTCCTCTCCGTCGCCGCCCTCGACATCATCGGCAGACTCTCCGCTGGCCGAGACTCCGGAACCGCCGTCATCACCGTCCTTACCGTCGATACCACTGTAGTCGAGTTTATAAAAGCCGTCCCAGTTCAGTGGAAACGAGTAGCTCTGCCGGGGATATGGATTCCCCTTCACCGCCAGATTAAAGCCGTAAAGATCGCTACCGGCAGGGTGAAAGGTCGATTTATCCGTACGCATCTTTACACTGAAACGCGCCTGCTGGACGAGTTCGAGATGATCCAAATTCGAGAAACGAAAATCACGATAATTCGGGTTCACATGCAGTTCGCCGGAACTGTCGCGCACCCGAAAATCGACCGAATACAGAGTGTTCGGCAGGAGCTCTTCAACCCGGTTCCCCTCCTCATCTTCAATGCGCATCTCGATTGACTCAATCTGCATATCCTGGATTCCGGTCACGCAGGCGGAAAGTACCATCACTCCCAACAATGGCAGAAAATATTTTAATCTTCCCATATTCTTCTCCCTTATACCAATTCAGGCTCTTCATCGCGGTTTTCCAGGAACCACTCCTCCTGAAAACCCGCGGCGTCATCGACAATTGTATCTATCTTCAGGCGCACATATTTTCCGCTCGCAGTCGCGGCCACCGTTCCGTCAGGCAGCAGCAGTTCGCCGGAGCCGGAAAACACCTTTTTGCCCAAACGGTCGATGCGGCCCACTATCTTCAACTGCTCCTCCAGAGGCACCGGCTGCTTGAACCGTACATTCAACTCTGCGGTCACTCCCCATGCATCCGGATCCTCTATCATGATTGCCCGTCCGATAGTTTCGTCGAGAAGAGCAGATATTATTCCCCCGTGCATGCGGCCGGGATACCCCTGATGCTCATGCCGCCCCTTCGCCAGGGCCACTACTTCCTCGCCCTCGATTTGGTAAAACCTGGTGAAAAGACTGAAATCGTTCTCCAATCCGCATACAAAACAGCTCTTGCTGTTATTCTGTTTAGAAGTGACTTTGCGCTTTTCCATAGTACCTCCGCCCTCTATAATACAATCCAAACCGGCGAATAGAAAAGAGCCCTGTTAGGAGAACAGTGCTGCTCCGGTAAAGAGTTGTTTTGAATTTCATCCCATCATTATTATATTTATTACAGAATGAGTATGAATTATGACTTCGACAGAATCGACAGTTTAATAGAAACGGGCATGTACTCTGAAGCCCTCGACCTGCTGACCGGCATTTTAGAAGAGGAACCGGATAATCAGGAGGCACTCTGGCGCATAGGAGTAGTGTTTACCGAACGGAACGAACCCTTCAAGGCCCGCAAGGCCCTCCAATATTTTTTCAGATTTCAGGATGAGCACCCCCAGGCCCTGGAGGCGTACGGCTGCGCTCTGTTCAAGATGGGGCAGAATCAAGATGCCTGTGAGTACCTGCAAAAGGCCGAAGAGATCATGCCCGACAGCTCCTCGATCAAGCGTAATTTGGGGGTTGTCTACAATCAGCTCGGGAAGAAGGACGAGAGTTACTCGAAATTCCAGACCTCTTATGACATGAATCCCGAAGATTATCGGACCGGTTATGCCCTGGCTATGGCTCACATCCACTTCAACCGCTATGCCGCCGCCCGGGACGTGCTGGAGCGTATGCTCAGCCAGCAGCTGCCCACCGATTTTCGCGAACTGGCCGACGAGAGCTACAAGTGGATCAAAAAGAGGCTCGGCCACCACATCGACAGAGATTGAAATAGCTCAATATAACGTGTAAGTTATGGACATGCAGTTTACACCCGGTGAGCACCGCTTTCAGGTTTCGGAAATCACCGCACATATTAAAGAAATCCTCGAACAGAGCTTCTCAACTGTAGCGATAGAGGGAGAAGTATCCAATTTTCGCCCGGCCAGCAGCGGCCACTGGTACTTCACCCTGAAAGACCGCGATGCGATGATTCAGGCAGTGATGTTCAAGTATCGCGCATCCCGGGTCGCTTTCGTGCCCTCAGACGGACAAAAGGTGGTGGTGCGGGGCAATATCAGCGTGTACGCAAAGCGCGGCAACTACCAGATCATCTGCGAGAGCATGGAAAAGGCCGGCGAAGGTGATATTCTGGCGATGCTGGAGGAGCGCAAGCGCAAACTCGCCGCCGAAGGGCTGTTTGCAGAGGAGAGGAAACGGCCGCTGCCCTTCTTCCCCACCAGAATCGCGGTAGTCACCTCCCCCACCGGGGCGGCCATCAGGGACATTCTGCAGGTTCTCGGCCGACGCTCATCCGGCTTGGATGTGGTGGTACTGCCGGCGCCGGTACAGGGCGAGAGTGCCGGAGCGAAGATAGCGGCACAGATACAGCGGGCCAATATATTCAAGCTCGGCGACGTAATTATTACCGGTCGCGGAGGCGGCTCGCTGGAGGATCTGCTTCCCTTTTCCGAGGAAGCGGTGGTGCGGGCGGTAGCGGCATCGGAGATACCGGTTATCTCGGCGGTAGGCCACGAAATAGACACGGCTCTGAGCGACTATGCCGCCGATGTAGCCGCCCCGACCCCCTCGGCGGCGGCCGAACTGGTGAGCAAAAGCCGTGAAGAGTTGTTCGAGCGGGTCAGCAGACTGAGAGAAGAGATGGCCACCCGGGTTCAGAACCGGGCCGATCATGCCCGGCTGCTGATCCGCCAGTTTA
>JAASTM010000424.1 GCA_021767325.1 Spirochaetales bacterium | reverse complement strand
GTTCTCTGCGCATAATCGGCCGGAATGCCGGCCTGGAGGAGACCATTGCCGGGGTAGAGTTGCTGAAAGGCCGCTGGCCGCAGCGGTGGAGCCTCGATCTGATTACCGGGCTCCCGGATCAGAGCAGCGGGGAGGCAGAACACGATCTGCAGGCGGCGCTCTCGTACGCTCCGGGACACATTTCGCTGTACACACTTACGGTTGAAGCGGGGACGCCTTTAGCGGCACAGCTCGATGCCGGAAATATCCGCGAGCGAGCCTCCGACGAGGTGGCGGAAATCCTGGCTCACCTGTGGTCGATCCTGGAAGACCGGGGGTACCGGCATTATGAAATATCGAACTTCGCCCGTCCCCAACAAACCGGCCGCCATAACTGGTACTACTGGCGGCTCAATCCCTACCTCGGAGTCGGGCCGGCGGCGGTCTCTACCCTGCAGAGCCCGGACGCATTGCCTGTCAGGGCTGTTACTCCGGCATCGGTTTCACAGTTCACCGGCAGCAGCTCGCCGGAAACGCTTTTGCAGACGGAGCTGCTCAGCCCGGAACAATTCCTCCTGGAGTACATAATGATGGGGCTGCGAACTATTCCCGGTATCGAGGTCGAGCGATTTATGAGCATATTCGGATACGATATCCGTGAGATCCTCCCGCACACCCTCGAAATACATATGGAGGCTGGCCGGCTAAGGCTGCACACTGTGGACGGTTCGACCTATCTGAGCGTCAGCGAAGCCGGAATGCTGCTGCTCGACTCCATTCTGGTGCAGGCCGCCGGCGAAATCGAGCACCTGCAGCCGCGACTGAACTGGCCGCCGGCATAACTCCACACCGCGGCAGGAGCGGGAAAAAGGCTTGAATCTTGACTGTCAATGGCCATTGTGGTATTTTTTATTAAACCTTTTATCAGGACAGCAGTTATACCCATAACTACAATCATCACCACATAAAGGAGCAGCGATGTCCGGCCACAATAAATGGTCCTCCATTAAACATAAAAAGGGCGCTCAGGACGCCAAACGCGGTAAAATTTTTACCAAAATTATCAAAGAAATCACAGTTGCAGCCCGGATGGGCGGCGGCGACCCCGAAACGAATCCGGCCTTGCGCACAGCAATAAATAAAGCCAAATCAGAAAACATGCCCAAGGACAATATCGAAAGGGCAATCAAGAAGGGCACCGGAGAACTCGGAGGCGTCGACTACATCGAACTCACCTACGAGGGCTATGGCCCCGGCGGTGTGGCAATCCTAATCGAGGCGCTCACCGACAATAAAAACCGAACCGCCGCTGATATCCGAAGTATTTTCAGTAAGCACAACGGAAATCTCGGTGAAAACGGCTGCGTGTCCTACATGTTCCAGCGTAAGGGAATAATTACCTTCGATGCTTCCAATTATTCAGAGGACGAGATTCTCGAAGCGGCACTCGAAGCCGGCGCCGAGGATGTGTCCGGTTCCAGTGATGAAATCGAAGTGGTAACCAGCCCTGACGATTTCAATGCGGTTTCCGAAGCCCTGGACGAAGCCGGATACAAGTCCGAGCGGGCCGAGATTGCCATGATTCCCGAGGCCACCGTTTCTCTCGATGACGAAACCACTGCCAAGGCTCTGCGGCTAATCGAAAAAATCGACGACAACGAAGATGTGAAATCGGTTTCGACTAATCTCGATATTCCCGACGATTTTGATCCAGACTCTATCGAATGATACGGATACTGGGGATCGACCCTGGGTTAGCACATACCGGTTGGGGGCTCATAGAGGGGCACAGCAACCGGCTGCATCATGTAGAACACGGCACGATTGACACATCCGCCGATACTCAACACGCCGAGCGCCTGCTTGCGATCCACAGTAAAGTCGAAGAACTCATCCAGGAGTACAATCCTGAATTTGTGGCAGTAGAAGCACTCTATTTTGCCAAAAACAGGCGCAGCGGAATTCCGGTGGCCGAAGCCCGGGGGGTAGTGCTGTTGGCAGCCGCCCGCGGGGCGGTAGCCTCACGTTCCTACACCCCTCTTGAGATCAAGCAGGCCCTTACCGGAAACGGCCGCGCCGAAAAACAGCAGGTACAGGAGATGGTCAGGCTGATGCTGGGGCTTGCTTCGCTGCCCAAGCCCGATCACGCCTCCGATGCACTGGCGGCGGCAATCTGCTGCTTCCACAGCTATCAATTCGACACGAATGCGGCAAGGGGCAGACTATGATACAGAGTTTATACGGAACAATAAGCGGACAGAACGGCCGCTTTTTGTATCTGCGGCAGGGTGGAATCGAGTGGGCTGTGGAGGTAAGTCTGCAGTCGCTGGAGGATCTGGTGGCCCGGGAGGGCGAGGTGCGGATTTTTACCCATCTGCACCACCGCGAAGACCTTATGCAGCTCTACGGATTCTCCACAGAAGAGGAACGGGAGTTGTTTCTGGAAATAATCAAAGTATCGGGCATCGGGCCGAAACAGGCTCTGCGCATGCTCTCAGGGCTGCGGCCGCAGGAGTTTATCGACGCCATCGACAACGACCGCGTCGACCGCCTGTCCCAACTGCCGGGAGTGGGCAAGAAAACCGCGGGAAAGATAATACTGGCCCTGCGGGGGAAAATACTCTCGGAGAAGGAAGATCAGGCCGGCGAGCGCTATCCAGAACTCTTGAGTGCCTTGACCGACATGGGCTTCGACCGCAAGAAAGCCCGTTTGGCACTGCAGGAGGTTGCTAAAAATATAGATTCTGATACACTTTCAGAGAGCGAGCGTGAACACGAACTTTTCAGAAAAGCAATTATTTACCTGAGCGCACATGGAAAATAAACAGTATTTAGACGGCACATTCGACACCGAGGAAGATTCACAGGAACAACTGCTGCGGCCGCATTACCTGCGGGATTTCCAGGGGCAAGCGGCGCTCAAAGAGAATTTGGGAGTCTTTATCAAAGCTGCCCGGGAACGCGGCGAGAGTCTGGATCACGTGTTTTTGAGCGGACCTCCGGGTCTGGGTAAGACGACCCTGGCCGGTATCATGGCCAATGAAATGGGTGCCGACTTCAAGGTAACCTCCGCACCGGCCCTGGAGAAACCGAAAGATCTGGCAGGTATTCTCACGACCATGACCGAGAATTCGGTATTTTTTATCGACGAAATACACCGTTTGAAACCGGCACTGGAAGAGATGCTGTATATCGCCATGGAAGACTATGAGATCGACTGGGTGGTCGGTCAGGGCCCCTCGGCACGGACCATGCGCATTCCTATTCCCGAGTTCACTCTAATCGGCGCCACTACCAAAGCAGGCCAGGTGGCCGGGCCGCTGTACAGTCGTTTCGGTATCTCCGTACGAATGGACTTTTATACTGCCGAAGACATAGCCCGCATTATCCGCAGAACAGCCTCGATTCTGCAGGTTCGTGTCCAGGAAGAGGCGGT
>JAASTM010000423.1 GCA_021767325.1 Spirochaetales bacterium | reverse complement strand
TCGTAGAAGAAGAGCAGCATCAGGATCATGAACAAGGTGAACGAAATCGGCCGGGTGAAGAACTCGCCGAAGGCTCCGTCGGTTTTGATCAGGCCGATTCTGAGGTTCTCTTCGATCATGGGGCCGAGGATGAGGCCCAGGATAACCGGTGGCAGCGGCATATCGGCCTTTTCCATGAAAAAGCCGACCAGACCGAATACCAGCACTATGCCGACATCGAACAGGTTGTTGGCCAGGGCGTACGATCCGATGATCGAGAATACCAGTACCGCCGCCAGTACAATATTGCGGGGAAAGCGTAAAATTACCCGATAGGCCTTGATGCCCAGAGCGCCGATAATCAGGAGAAACACCTGTGAGATAAGCCCGACTGTAAAAATCTGGTTGACCAGAAAGCGCTCGTTCTCGAATACCAGCGGCCCGGGAGTCAGTCCGTACATCATCATCGCACCCAGCAGAATGGCGGTGATGGTGTCGCCGGGAATGCCGAATACCAGCGCCGGAATCCAGGTTCCGCCCAAGGAGGCGTTGTTGGCACTGGTCGGGGCGATGACCCCTTCTTCGTAACCGGTTCCGAACTTCTCGGGGTGTTTGGAGGTCTTTTTACCCACACCGTACGAGATCCAGGCGGCCATATCGGCGCCGGCGCCGGGCAGAGCTCCAACCAGGTTGCCGATTATAGAAGACTGCAGAATCAGGCGTTTGCTCTTCAGTAGAATTTTGCCAACCGAGCGAAAGGTGATGCTGATGTTTTCCGTGATCGAGCGGGCCTTCATATTATCCGGATTGATGATGGAGCGGAACACCTCCGAGAGGCCGAAGAGTCCAATCATTACCGGAATGAAGCCGATGCCCCCCATCAGGTTCTCGTTACCGAAGGCGAAGCGGGGATAGCCGGTGGTAATATCGACTCCGATGGTGGAGATCAGTACACCTAATACCGTAGCTATCAGCCCCTTCAGAGTCGATCCCTTGGTGATAATGGCGCTCATCGAGAGCCCGAGAGTCCCCAGCCAGAAGTATTCGAAGTGGGTAAAGGTGAGGGCGAACTCGGCCAGGAAGGGGGCGATGGTCATCAGGATGAGAATTCCGATAATACCGCCGATAACCGAGCAGCTCAAATCCAGAGCGATTGCCATGGGGCCTTTGCCCTGCTTGGTCATTTCGTAGCCGTCTAAAATGGCCGCCCCGGATGCGGGTGTGCCGGGGATGCGCAGGAATGTCGCCGGAATGTCGCCGGCAAAAATTGCGGTAAAACTCACCCCCAGGATCATAGCCAGACCGGCGATCGGCTGCATGTGGTAGGTAATCGGCACGATGAGTGCAACCGCCATGGTGGCGGTCAAGCCGGGAATACCTCCGACAAAGATTCCCAGAAACATCGCCATCAGCCAGGGAAAGAGTACATCGATTTGTAATACACTCGTAATATATTCCATAGTTTTCCTCTTATAGTATTCCCGATAGTACGCCGTAGGGCAGCGAAATAGTAAACAGATAGCCGAACAGCAGCTGAATAACTAAAATCAGAGTTGCCGTTGCGATGATGTTCTTCCACCATGGAACCCTGAGCCTCCACATCAGAATACACAGTACAATAAAACTCGTGACTATGAAGCCCAATATTTCAAAGAGAAAGATGTAGAAAAGCATCAACGCAATGACCAGGAGAATATTCAATCCTCCCCAGCTCTTGATTCCGTTCCACATTTTTCCCAGTGTAATCGCCGCGAACTGTTCCTGTTTTCTGAAGCCGATTACGATCTCCATCACACCGAACACCACCAGCAGTACCGTCAGGACATTCGGGAAGAACTCCGGACCGGGGGTTCCCTTCGAACCCATTCCCTGAGGAAATTCAGAGGTGAGCTGTCGGGTTAGTCCGGCAATGACCAGACATATGATCCCGATAGCATGTTCTTGATTGAAGCGTAGTTTTCGCACGGTTTCACCTCTCATGCGTAAGAAGTATAAAGCGGGAGACGGCTGCCGTAGCCGCCGTCTCCGCCTGTTCAAATTATAAACCTAACTTTACTCGCCGTAACCTGAAATTTCGAAAATTTCTTCCAGGCCGCGGTAGGTTTCCATCATGAAATCCATGAACTCGTTACCGACTCTGATCTTGATGCCGAAGCCGTTCTTGTTCATAAACTCTTTGTAGGCATCCGATTCTACTACTTCGAGGATGTTTTCACGGAGAATCTCAACACGTGCCTGCGGGGTTTCGAGGGGTACCGCAAAGCCTCTCCAGGTACCGTATGACCAGTCGATTCCCTGTTCCTTCAGGGTCGGAACCTGATCGAACTGCGGATTGCGCTCGTCGGCCATGATTCCGAGACATTTGATCTTGCCGGCTTTTACCTGTGGAGCTGCTTCGGGATAGCTGCAGGTAATTACATCGACGTGGCCGCCCATCATTTCAGTAATTGCCGGGGCGGCGCCCTTGGTCGGGATGTATTTTACTCTGTCAGGATCGATACCGACTTCGTTGAGCAGACCGATGCGGGCCAGGTCCCAGACTGTTCCGGTACCGCTGCCGGAGAAGCGGAAAGTACCGGCCGGTTCGTTGCGGATTGCATCCAGGAGTTCGTTCACATTGTCGTAGGGTGCATCGGCGTCTACCAGTACTGCCGCCGCGTCCTGGTTGAACTGCAGAATTGGAATGTAGTCCTGCGGAGTGATGTCCGAGTACCCGAGGTAGTTGAGAGTACAGACTTCAAAGGTCAGGTTACCAATGGTGTAACCGTCGGGTTTTGCGTTGGCAGCTGCCTGGTGGCCGACTGCTCCGTTTCCACCGGTTTTGTTGACGACCTTTACCGGCTGACCGATTACTTCAGTGAGTTCGTCAGCTATAAAGCGGGCCGTTCGGTCGGTTCCACCGCCGGCTGACCACGGACAGACGATCGAAATAGGTTGATTGGGATATGCTTCCTGCTGTCCTTCGGCTGCCGCCCAACCTCCGAGAATCAGAAGTGCCATGATGATAAAAATTGCACGTTTCATAAAATTGCCTCCATTTATATTGTTAATTAGCACTACGTGCTAATATTGCACACTTAATTGTGTTGCTTAGGGTCGTATACGTAGTTCACGAGCTTCATATCGATCCCCTCGATCTCTATTTCCACCTTATCGCCGTCCTGCATGGCGAGGCAGTGGTGAGGGGTTCCGGTGCTGATGACATCGCCGGGATAGAAGGTCATGCACTGCGAAAGGTATGAGACTATAAAGGCACTGCTGAAAATCTGGTTGGCGGTACTGTCCTCCTGCACCTTCTCTCCGTTGAGATAGGTGCGGATGCCGGCCTTTTCAATATCGATTTCGGTGTCCACCACCGGCCCGAAACTGGTGAAGGTATCGAAGCCCTTACAGCGGGTTACGATCGAGGGCGTGTGGCTGATTATTCGTTCGGTTAC
>JAASTM010000422.1 GCA_021767325.1 Spirochaetales bacterium | reverse complement strand
GGTGAGGCCGGGGCCGCGGCGGGCGGTGCGGCGGCGCGACTGTTGCTGGATAATGTGATCGACGGCCGGCCGCTGTCACAGGTAGAGCTGGCCGGGCCGGCAGTACTGGCGGTGGGCTCGGAGCGCGGCTGGAGCGAGCGCGAGCGAGGACTGTTCCGGGAGGCCGGCTTTGAACCGGTGAGTCTGGGCAGCCGGGTGCTGCGCACGGAGACGGCCTGCAGCGCCGGGGTGGCCCTAGCCCTGGCGCGCATGGGTTTTGTATAGGGGCTGCGCCCGGGCTATGGACGCCCGGGCTATGGCGGCCGGCGGCGGCTAATGTCTGAACTCGGCCGGACGGGGCTTTTACACGGCGCGGTGCTGTAAATGAAACAGCAATTCAAATATAATAAAGCGGAGAGGATCTCTATGGCATTGAGCCTTCAAATTTTGGCCGCATCTATCGCAGATCTACGCACGTCGATTGAAGTCTGCGAGAAGAGTTGAGGGCCCGTGGACCTGACGAGCCAGGGTGCTCGCATCAGCCAGACGTCCTCTGGTTCGTGCTCTTTTGGGCGGAGTAGAGGGCAAAGGCCCCGGAGAGCAAAACCCCCAGCAGGATGAAGTACCATATCCAGCCCGGCAGTCCGAACCAGAGGGGAGTGCTGTTACCCCAGTTCCAGAAATCATTTCCCAGGACCAGGAAGAGCGCGAATACTCCCGCCCAGGTCCAGTTGCGCCGGTGTAGGGGAAAGACTATGTCGGTGTTTTCGGCGGTGGGATGCACGACCCGGCGAGTGAACCGGCTAACGGCGGTGTAGACTGCAGAGCTTACCAGTATAATCGGAATGACCGGCAGCAGCTGCGGACTGGAGAGCATCTCAAAATAAAACAGCACAACCATCAGCTCGCCGGCGGCGATGCTGGCCAGGGCACCGTAGCGGTTGCCCCCGCGCCAGTAGAGGCCGCCGATGACCGTCGGGGCCAGCACCGCCAACCCGTTGAAACTGGTCTTGTTGATGAACTCAAGGATAGTATCCGGCGGATCGATCGCAATCAGCAGACCGGATAGGGCAATGGCTACGATCAAAAAGCGCTTGAAGGCATTGCTCTTGAAGCGCCGTGAGGGTATGTCCCGGATGATGATGGAGCTGACGGTCAGCAGCTGCGAGTCGAGGGTGGACATGAGGGCGGCGATGCTGCCGGTTAACAGCAGGGCGCTGAGTACCTGGCCGGCGAAGCGGTTCAGCAGCAGGGGAAAGATGGTGTCCGTCTGATCGAGCGGCAGATCCGGAAACACGTATTTTCCGACCACTCCGATTGCAACGGTAAAGAAGAACAGGAAGGTGCAGACCAGTGGATACAGGATGACCGTCCACTTCAGCGACCTCTCGTCTCTGGCTGCCATAAAGCGCTGGAAGAGCTGCGGAAACATCGGGTCGGCAAAAAACCACAATACAAAATACCCGAACCAGATGCCCGGCGGAAAGGCGCCCCCGGCACCCGGCCGGGAGAGATGCCCGGGATTGTTCTGCAGCAGGGCCCGGTTGACGGCGGTCAGGCCGCCGGCGCCGCTGACAATGATGCCGAAGGCGATCAGTGTGAATATCAGGATCATCGCCCCCTGGATTACATCGGTCCAGGCGATGGAGCGCAGCCCCCCGAGGCCCACGTACAGGGTGATGAACATGGTGATGAGTATCGCTCCGGCGAGGTAGGGTAGGCCGATCAGACTGTGGAGGGTCTTACCGCTGGCGATGGTCTGAATGGCGATATAGGGTAGGGTAAACAGGACCAGCACGCCGGAGAAGACCAGCCGCAGAAGGGGCGAGCGGTAGCGGTCGGAGATAAATTCCGAGGGCGTGATGTAGCCGCGCTCTTTCGAGAGGCGCAGAATCTTCAGCCCGATGAGAAAGAACGAGAGAGCCATGAAACCGGTCCCGAAGCCCATGACCGGATAAAAGGCGTAACCGATTCGGTAACCGGCCCCCGAGAGGCCGAAGATGGTGAAGGCCGAGAAGTTGGTGGCCATCATTGTGAAAAACAGGACGAGCGGACTCAGGCTGCGGCCGGCCAGGTAGAATTCGTCTATTCCGGTGGAAGCCTGCTTCCTGAAGCGGAATCCGATCAATAGGGTAACCAACAGATATGCGAGTAGAATGAGTGATGGAATTAACTTTGGCATATACTTCCCCCGGGCGGGTAGGGATGCCTCCGGGGACCAGAGCCTGAACATTACCCTGATTTGTGTGCGAACGGTGCTGTATTCTGTACAAATTAACCGCTCGAGGTCAAGCGGGTGAGCGATAGGCTACGGTCCGGGCTTCGGTGAGCCGGCCCTGGGGCGTTGATGGGCAAGCAGGCGGCCGAATCAGCCAAAAGCCGGTGTGTCTTGCCAAGCCCGGGCAAGTAGGCTACCCTCGAAATACTATGACTGATAAAACCGACGATTCGGAAGGCTCGCCGCTGGCGGGCAGTACGCCTGAAGCCACGCCTAAAGCAGAGGATCTGGCCCCTCCGGATGGGCAGCCTGGCTCCCGACCGTCCGGCGCACCTGGCGCGGCCGGCGCGGACAAGCACCTGCCCTTTTTCAAGCTTATCGACGCCTGCCGGGAAGGCGGCTGCCCGGTCTGTACAACCCTGCGGGGTGACGAGGCCAGATACTTCGACTCGCTGCTGTATGAAAAAGTGAACAACCGCCACTTCCGGGCCAAGTTCAACCTGGGCGGCGGTTTCTGCGGCTACCACGCCAAGTACCTGGAAGAGCTGCACGATGCCCTGGCCGTGGTCCTGCTCTACCGCCAGATTCTGCGCTATGAGCTTGACGCCGAGCCTGTGCAGACCGGCCAGAGCTGCCCGGCCTGCGACTACCTGCAGGAAAAAGAGCGCCAGGTAAAATCCGTGCTCTGGCAGTATATCAACGACCCAGAGTTTGTCGATGCCTTCCAGCAGACCGGGGGCCTCTGCCTGCCGCACTACCGGCAGTTCAAGCGCGAACACCTCAAGCTGCCGAAATGGTTCGTTGACTACAACCACCAGCAGTACGAGCAGCTGTTCAAGGATTCAAATGACTACGTGGACGCCTGCAACTTTACCCTGGGGGGCTCACGGGGCGACCCCGAAATCCACGAGGCCAGAGTGTACCAGCAGCTGGTGGAAAAACTGTACGGTTTTATCGGCCTGAACCCCCACATAACCGCCCGCGGGAACAAGCGTAGCAGCAAGCAGGGCGGGAAGTTGGGCGGGAAGCGGGGTGGAAAGTTTGGCGCCGCCGGACGACCCGGGGCGGGGCTGAGCGTTCTGCGCCGACTTCTGGGAAGATTTAGCGGCCGTGGTGGTCATGGCGGAGCAGGTAGTGGGGACGATTCCGCCGGCGGGCCGGAAAAAGGGCCGGATGGAAACTCACCCGGCGGGCCGGCATGAGCGGTATGACCGGTCTGATCGGC
>JAASTM010000421.1 GCA_021767325.1 Spirochaetales bacterium | reverse complement strand
GCTTGGTATGGAAGGCACAAAACTCGGCCAAATGATTCTTTACATACTCGTACTCGAGACCGGTCAAGTAGGTATCGGTAAGCGGCAGATAACGCCGTCCGAGCTCGACATCTTCTTTGATATCTCTGATGAAGTTAATATACTGCATCGCCCGTCCGAGCATACGGGCGGCATAGTCGGCCTCCCGGGGCAGTTGCATGATTCTGGCCATGAACAGACCGATAACCTCGGCCGAGCCGTAAATATAGTCAAGAGTCTCCTCTAAGCTGTTGTACTCTTTTTTGAAGAGGTCTCTCTCCATCGATTTGAGGAAGGCTTCGGTCCAGGCCGGATCAAAGTCTTTGCGGCGGTGCAGCTCGACAAAGCGGTCGATAATTGGGTCGCCAGAAGCCGAACCGGAACCCTCCGCTCCACCGAGGGCACTGTGATACGCATCGCGAAACCGGTAGAATCCATCCGGGTCCTGCGGGATATCATCTACAAAATTATCCGCCTTGCGGACGAACCCGTACAGGTAGAATACATCCCGTCGTACTTCCTGCGGAAAAAACCGGCTGCTGTTGAAATAGGTTTTACTGCCGGATTTGAATGTGTCGTAGTGAACATCTTCTATTTGCATATCAACCTTAGATCATATACATTCAGCGCCGAATGTCAAATCACCTCCTTTTTCCTCTCGACAGGATTTTCTTCAATCTGGGCCGGTTAAAGCGCTGGGTAATCAGACAGGGCAGATTCACCGCCAGGCCGAAGGGAATCATCCACACCGCCACTTCGAGGGGGTTCCAGATGAAGAAGAGTGGAATCAGCCCGATAATGACCCAATGCACCAGTTCGGCCCGACAGGTCTCCAGAATGAAACGCTTCAAATACAGCTCGTCAACCGCATGCAGGTCGAGCCGCTTCTTCCGGAAACCATCCTGATATAACCCCGCCCCATCCGGCAGCAGCTCCTTCCAGCGTTTAATGCCTAAAGGCTGATAGATACGGCCGTTCCGCTCCCATTGGCGGATACGAAACAGAAAGCTGTCCTCACGAAAACGGCGCAGGGGCAGTTTTTGTATGAGGGTCCCCGGTATATATATAGCCAGGAACCAGGCGATCGAGTTCACCACAATAATACCCAGCAGTTCGCTGCCCAAAATACTCATTTTTTATTTCCGATCGTAATCGACCGTCCCTTCCAAGATACGCTGCCGAACAGCCTGGTTCTGATGATAGAATACACGAATACCCCGACGAAAAAGAGAAACTCTAACGGAAACAGGAGCGCTGCAGCGATAGAAAAGCGGCCCACCCGGCGCAGCTGCATGTACACTTGAACAGCATACAACCCGTACACACCGGCGGCAACGCCGCTCCACACCGCTGCCGCCCCTGCCCCAGTACTGGCTATTACTGCTAACAGAGCGTTGCTGATTCCGGTAAACCAGATGACCAGCAGAACGATATTGCGAAGCTTCGAGAGGGAAGCCCCCATAGCCATATTCTTCGTCCAGCCCTCGATCAGACTGCGCAGCCCTCCGGGGTACATCCGGAAGGAGATCAGTCCACGCCCGCCGAAGCAGTGTACTCCGAGACCATGATTCCGGAACAGAGCGCAGAGGGCCAGGTCGTCCACCACCTCGCCGCGTACTGCCGCATGCCCGCCGACTGCGGAGTACTCATTCCGGTCCATCAGAATACAGGGACCGAAACAGCCGTCCGCCTCGCCGGAACGGCTCCATAGATCAAACGCGCCCGAACCGACCATCACAATCAGATTAAAAAAGCCGCTCAGCTGCTCGTAGAGTTTGTGTACACGGTGGTAGGGCTGCACCGACACCATACCGCCCCGCCGCAAATGCTCGGCAGCCAGCCGTTCCAGTGCATCCGTCGCCTCGAGCCGAGTATCGGCATCGAGAAAGAGTATTGAACCGCCCTTCGCCGCGGCGGCGCCGCAGTGACAGCTCCAATTCTTCCCCGTCCAGTCTTCCGGCCGGTCTGCAGCCTGTATTACCCGGATCCAGGGAGCGGCAGCGGAATGCTGCCAGGCTATCTCAGCGGTTCCATCCTCGGACTGGTCATCGACAACGATCACCTCTAGGGGCCGGCTCTGCTGAGCTGTAAGAGATTCCAGCAGTACCCCGATATTCCCCGCCTCGTTGCGGGCTGGAATAACTATCGAGGTGTCTCCAACCGCATCCTTCGCACTATCCTGCGGCGGGCGTACCGGCGGGATACGCCACAGTAAAAGAAACCCGGACAGCCAGTAGACCAGCGCCGACCACAGGAAAAGCTGTTGAAGTAGTGCGATCTGTTCCATAATCCCTTATAATATGCGATGGGAGACCGATATGCAAAAGATATCACTATTTTTCGTTTTACTCCTGGCTATACAGATGCTGATTCTGCCGGTTGAGGGGTTCTCCGACAGCAGCACAGAAATACCGCGTATTGACCACCGTTACTGCCTTACCTATTTACTCACCGAGGAGCAGCAGGAGCTGGAGGCGGAGCTACAGCGGCTCGAGGCACTCCTCCGGGACCCGCCGCCCGGCCTTTCAGCCGCCGAGCTGGATCGTATCCGTTATGCCTCCGGTGCGCTGCACACCTACCGCTACATCCGCGTAGAGCAGAAAGAGGACGCATTTCGGGCCAAAGAGCTGTTGGAAGCCGCGGAGAGCCGTTTCGGCGGCCAGGATCTGTTCGTTGTGCATATCGGTATGGCCCACGCCTTTGTGGCCAGAATAAGGACCATTTTCGGGGTATCCAACCTCAAAAAGATGCAGGCTGAACTGCAGTCCATCCCCGAGGATCACCCGGACTGGCTGATCCGCTTTCTGCGCGGGATAACCTCGCTGCAGGTCGGCCGGGCGCTGCCGGGGGTTTTCACCATCAAAGAGATCAAACAGCAGGCGGTCGAGGTAGGCAGTGCAGATCTGCGCTATGTGCTCAGTTTATACGAGCAGTCCGGCATACGCAGCTTCGACCCCGGAACCTACAATTTTTCCGACCGGCCGGTCCCCCAGCCGGTGGCCAACCAGGCCCGGGAGGTGCTGGAGGAATAAAAAACCCCGGCGGGTATGCCGGGGCAGTTCTCCTCGGTTTTGTGGAGCTACTTCCACTCGATAACGCTGGCGTCGTAATCCTCGGGGGGCTCGTATCCCAGGAGTTCTATGCAGGTTGCCGCCAGTGAAGAGATGCCTAAGCCGCTGCGCAGCTCCTTCGAGTAGTCGTGCTGATACTCCGGATCGAACAGAATGCAGGGCACCGGATTCAGAGAGTGGCTGGTCTTGGCCTGCGGTTTGCCGTTCTCTTTAATCTTTACCTCACCGGTTTTCTTATCACGGGCAAACATATCATCCGAGTTGCCGTGGTCCGCACTGACTATCATCACACCACCGGCCTTCTCTACTGCGGTTTTTATACGCGCCAGCGAAAG
>JAASTM010000420.1 GCA_021767325.1 Spirochaetales bacterium | reverse complement strand
CTTATCAATCGTGATTCTCAGCTCCCATACCCCGTCGCCGTTGCGGTCCTGCATCGGCTGGGCTTCGGGGTCCCAGCCGTTCCAGTCGCCTACCACGGCAACGCTTTCGGCCTGCGGTGCTTCGAGGCTGAGATGCACCTTGATCTCGTTTCTGCTCTCGGCGGACTGTACAACCGGAGCTCCGCCCGGCAGACGCCGCTCCGTGACCAGGAGCGTCAGACCGACCGAGGCAGCCACCAGTAGAACCGCCGCCGCTGCAAAAGCAGCTGCTCTGCGGTATACAGGCGCTTGCTTCCGCGGGAACCGGGCTTCCTCCGGCTGCGCTTCAGCCCGGATACTCTGCATAACCCCGGCACTCACCCTTTCAACCGTTCCGGAGGGGATCGGCCGAGTAAACTCCGATTCCGAGACACTCAGCCGTAAGGCCGCTGCCACAGCCGCGCAGTTACTGCACTCTGACAGGTGCTGCCGGAGCTCTGCGGAGAGTACTTCAGCACCAGACCTGCGCGGTGAATGCCGCAGGCTCTGTTCAGCATGGGAGAATAGGATATCTCTGCATTCTTTACACTTCATATCAGCCTCTTTTTATATATACGCATTTTTCCAACGGTGGTTTCACTCCCACCCCATTTTTTTCATCTCTTTTATCATTTTCTCGCGGGCCCGCCGCAGATAGGTTTTGACGGTATTCTCCGGGATATTCAGCACATCCGCCGCCTCTTTTCCCGAGAGGCCTTCGACCGTCCGCAATACAAACACCTCTTTGTATTTCCGGTCTATCCGGTTCAAGGCCGCCTGAGCGATCCGCTCTCCCTCCCGCTGAACGGCGGTTGTATCCGGCTCGTCATATTTACCGTCCATTCTTACCGTCTCACGGGGGTCATCCTCGTAAGCCAGGTCGGGTTGCGGTCTGCGGGCGGTTTTCCGATTGAGGGTCCGCAAATGGTTAACTGCGATGGTATAAATCCAGGAGTAAAAGCGCCGGCTCGGATCGAAGGCCGAAAGAGAACGGTAGGCTTTGAGAAAGACCTCCTGCACCGCATCCTCGGCTCTTTCATGATCTCCGAGCATCCGAATACAGAGAGAATAGAGAATCGGAGTATAGCGGCGGACTATCCGGTCGAACGCTTCAGTCTGTCCCTGCTGTACGAGTTGTATGTCATATTCATCGTTGTAGTCCTGTTCCCGCATGACTCTACTATACTACTTAGGCCCCCTTTTAACAAAAAAGCAGGCGAGCCATGGACTCGCCTACTCGACTGAAATATTCGGGGCTTCCGATTTTTTAGTCTGAGCCGCCGGCCCCGGCTTTTTCTTCGGCGGGGGTTCCTTCGGTTGCTTCGCTCGCCTTTTCGCGGCCGGTTTCTGCCTTCTGCTGCCGGGAAGCCCGCTTCTGAGCGGCTTTTCGGGCCTCGATGCTGACGGTGGACCGCACTAATTCACCAAGATTTTCGGTTCGTTCACTCTCTTTCCACACTTCGATCTGATCGAGCATGCTGCGTACAGCCTCAAGAGTCGCCTGAGCGACGACCGTCTGTTCATAGTTTTCCGCTTCAAGCCGCACCGCATTCTGTGCCAGCTCATGCGCTAATTCGGCCTCCTGCTCAGGCTTGAGCTCGGCCTGCCTCTCCTTCGTCAGGCTGAGCGCCCGGGCAACCATGGCCGCATCCGCCTCTTTGGCGTTCTCCCATGGGAACTGACCGGCTCTATCAATTATGGCCTGAGCCTCTTCTTCGGTGAACTGAGAGTTCGCAAGCGCGGTTTCCAGCCTGGATAGAAAATCTTCCTGGCCGCTCTCTTGTGCACCGCCGGCAAACACTGCCGGAGTCAACAGTACCACACTAACTAACAGCGTAATTATTATTCCACATCGTTTCATAGTACTCCTCCTTCTCAAGGTGTTCATTAATCATATACGCGTATTCGGGGGTTAGGTTTTAAATTCTCTCGCCGCAGACATGGATTCTCGCGGTCGAGCAGCCCCACCCGGTAGAGCTGTCCTATCCGCAGCGGAAGCTGCTCGCCAAGATACTGCTTTTCAAGAAAATCGGCTGCTCCAATTGAGGTAGCTTTGATTGCATCCGGGATAGTCTCGAGCAGTTTTATCCCGTAAATATCCGTGAGACGCAGATTCAGTATAGCCAGATGGACAACATGCTCCTATATGTTGTACACCAGGGCTGCCCGAATATGCACCAAAAAAATTATCGAGACGGTGAGAAGCCGCATGAATACATCGGAACTATAAGGTGAGATTACGCTCCTCTCCTTGCGGGTCAAAGCGGATCCATCAGCCTAATTCGTATGGTTCGTTACCTCTGTAGGCGATTCAATGAAGGTGAAGTATCTGGAAAATCCGAGCAGTGAAAACAGGTTCTGGGTTTTATCCGCCAGTGCGCATAGGTATAGTGTTATATCTCTGCGGTTGCACAGCATGAGCGTACGCACGAAACTGCCGATTCCGGTGGACGACACATAGCTAAGACTGCTGCACTCGAGAATGAAGGTCGGCGGAACATACTCTTTTGAAAAAAGCGAATCCACGAGCTGTTCGAAGGGCGGACTGGTTTCGTTATCGAGCTCTCCATACAAATGCAGACAGAGCACGGCTTCGTGAGTGTCACAGTACTCTACCTCTATGTGCAGTTTATCCTCTTGTGAGTTGAACTGTTCAATCGCCTGCATGAGTAGTATTTCTCTGTTCATTCCGTCATTTATAATTTCATGCCTGCCATGAGTCCGAACTGCACCGAACCGAAACCTTGCGAGGATAAGCCGAACAGCTCCTCTTCTTCCAGCATAGCACTGCTCAGTGAGAGTTTCAAATCGATATAGAAGGCGGGATTCACTGCGTACTGCCAGCCGAGCTCGAGGTTATACGCAAAGCCCCCGGCTCCGTCGGCGGTGTAACCGTCCCAGGCATCAATGTCCTCGCCCAGCATCACGTACAGAAACCCGAGCCCGGCCCCGAAGTAGCCGAAAGAATTGGTACCGAAGTTCGTGTACATTCCCGTACCGATCAGCGCCTCATATACCAGCAGACTGTTGAGCGACTCTTCCGCACCAGTATCGACATATTCGCCGGCAGCTGAGCCGTCAAGGTACAGATAGTACTGCTGTGTCATCGGCACGAAGGCCCGCATACGAATCCCCACCCCCCATGTGTCCAACGAGCTACCATAAACTCCTTCCACTTCCGCAATCAGAGAATCGTATGCCTGCCCGGCAAACACCGGCAGGGTCAAGCCAAAATAGAGCAGAGAGGGGGGCAGCTGCGGACCGGCCGACCTGGATACCACTGAAGACCCTGACGACCCTGACGGCCCGGAGGGTTGGCGCGGGGCTTCTTCCTGCTGGACGGGTTCCGAAAACACAAACTCGCCGCCCGGTTCTTCCTGCGTGGAGGAGTCTTCGGCCCAGTCCGATTCCTCGGCAGCTGTACG
>JAASTM010000419.1 GCA_021767325.1 Spirochaetales bacterium | reverse complement strand
GGATCTCAACCAGAGCATAATTGAACGAGAGAAGGATGATATAAACCGGTCGGTCCTTTTACTCGGCCTTTTGCTCATAGCCGCCATCACCGTACTCTCCTACTTTACAATTCTCAGGCTCACTTTCAGTCTTATCAAAGAGCGGGATGAGGTGAACCGGCGGTTGAACCAGTCGCTGCAGGATAAAAATAATCTGTTGAAAGAGCTCCACCACCGTGTGAAGAACAACCTCAACCTGATTACCTCATTTATCGGGTTGCAGTCATCGGATTCCGACAGCCGGGAGCTGGTTGAACGCAACGATGTACTGATCAGCCGCATCAACGCAATCAGTCTGGTACATGAAAAGCTGCAATCTTCCGACACCTTCCTCGATTTCGACCTCGGTATATACCTGCGGGATCTGTGTCAAAAAATTATCGAATCCAACCGCAACGGCGAAGTTTCCCTTTCGGCCGATATTCAGGAGCAGGTCATTGTCTCTTCGGAAAAAGCGATTTCTGTCGGTCTGATCTTTTCCGAACTCACCATCAACTCACTCAAACACGCCTTTGGCCGGGACGAACTGGAGATATTCATCAGCCTGTCCACCCGAAACGGTGAAATGGTGTTAACTTACAGCGACAATGGAACTCCATTTCCGGCCGACTTCGATTTGAAGACCGCCGATTCACTGGGGCTCATGGTCGTAGTCGGACTGGTCGAACGGCTGGACGGACGGATAGAGTACGATTTTTCCGAAACCAAGCAGATTACAATTATTCTACCAATTCTTTGAGCTGCTCCGCTGTCAGCTCGTGGAAATTGAGATAGCGGTACACCTGCGACTGTTTCTCTTTGCTGATTTTCTTCGGCACGATATCGTTGTACTCCGCCTTGCTCGGCAACCGGCCCAGTAGCGCAGTGACCGCCGCAAGCTCGGCGCTGCCGAGATACACCTGGGCGCCCTTGCCCATACGGTTGTTGAAGTTGCGCGTACTGGTGGAGAACACGGTTGCCCTGTCGCGAACCCGGGCCTGATTGCCCATACACAGGCTGCAGCCCGGCACTTCGGTGCGCGCACCGGCCTGTCCGAAAATTGAGTAGTATCCTTCCTGCAGCAGTTTGCGCTCGTCCATCTTGGTCGGCGGGGTCACCCACAGTCTGGCCGGAGCCTGCCCCTCGCCCTTCAGCACCTCACCTAAGGCCCGAAACAGTCCGATATTAGTCATGCAGCTGCCGACAAAGACTTCGTCTATCTTATGCGGCCGGCTTTCATCTGCCAGCACCTCGCTCAGAGTGGCCACATCATCCGGATCATTGGGACAGGCCACGATCGGTTCGGTTATCTGCGACATATCGATCTCTAACTCCTCGACGTACTCGGCATCCGAGTCGGCCTGCAGCAGCTCGGGCTTCGCGAGCCAGGCCTGCATCTTCTCTTTCCGCCTCTGCAGGGTATTTTTGTCCTCATAGCCCTCGGCAATCAGCTGATCGATCAGGGCGATGTTGGATTTTAGAAACTCGATAACAGGTTCTTTGTCCAGTTGCACGGTACAGGCGGCGGCCGAGCGCTCGGCCGAGGAGTCGCTCAATTCAAAGGCCTGTTCCACTTTCAAATTCTCCAACCCTTCGATCTCGATAATGCGGCCGGCGAAAACATTCTTTTTGTTGCTCTTCTCTACAGTCAGCAGCCCCTTTTGGATAGCTACGTAGGGAATGGCATTGACCAGATCCCGCAGAGTAATACCCGGCTGCATTTCACCTTTGAAGCTCACCTTCACCGATTCGGGCATATTCAGGGGCATGCTCCCGGCTACGGCGGCAAACGCGACCAATCCGCTGCCCGCCGGAAAGGAGACTCCCAAGGGAAGCCTGGTGTGCGAATCGCCGCCGGTGCCGACGGTGTCCGGCAAGCAGAGACGGTTGAGCCAGGAGTGTATTACCCCGTCCCGGGGTTTGAGGCTGACTCCCTTCCGGCTGGTAAAAAAACCTGGCAGCGAATGGTGCAGTTCGGCATCACTTGGTTTGGGGTAGGCGGCGGTGTGGCAGAAGCTCTGCATTACCAGATCGGCCCCGAAGTTGAGGGCGGCCAGCTCGCGGATTTCGTCGCGGGTCATCGGTCCGGTCGTGTCCTGGCTGCCCACAGTGGCGGTTTCAGGCTCTACATACATGCCCGGCCGTACGCCCTCTCGCTCGCAGGCCCGTCCGACGATCTTCTGTGCCAAGGTGTATCCCGCGCCGGTATCCTCCGGCTGGATCGGTTTGGTGAAGAACTGTTCCGGGCCTAGCCCCAGGCTTGCCCGGGCCTTGTTTGTAAGATTCCGCCCGATGATAAAGAGAATGCGCCCGCCGGCGCGGATCTCATCGCGCAGGGTGTTCGGTGTCAGAGTGAACTCGCTTACCACCTCCCCGTCCTTCAGTATTTTTCCTTCGAACGGTTTGATGGTAATTACATCTCCGGTGTCGAGCCTATCCACATTGGCCTGTATCGGCAGGGCGCCGCTGTCTTCGGCGGTGTTGAAAAAGATGGGAGCAATGATGCTGCCGATAACCACTCCGCCGGTCTTCTTGTTGGGAACACCGGGAATCGACCGCCCGAGGTGCCACTGCACCGAGTTGATCCCCGACTTACGGCTCGAGCCGGTGCCGACTACATCGCCCACATAGGCCACCGGATGACCCTTCTTCTTCAACTCCGCGATTGTCTTCAGAGGGGCTTCCATTTTGTCGGCCAGCATCGAGTTAGCGTGCAGCGGGATATCGCTGCGGGTAAAGGCTTCGGAGGCCGGGCTCAGATCGTCGGTATTGGTTTCACCGGGTACCTTGAACACCGTAACGAGCATCTCCTCCGGCACAGGTTCGCGGTTCCGGAACCATTCGGCCTCAGCCCACGACTGGATAACCGCCTTCGCATAGCTGTTACCTTTGTCCATCAGGGTTTTTACATCATCGAACGATTCGTACACCAGGAGGGTATTCTTCAGCTGTTCGGCCGCTTCGTAGGCAACCGCCGTATCCGCGTTGCTCAAGGCCGCGATTAGGGGTGCAACATTGTAGCCGCCGAGCATGGTCCCCAGTATTTCAACCGCCTTCAGTTTTGAAATGACTGCTGACGAGGCGACACCGCCGATTACATCATTAAGGAAGGCCGCTTTCACATAAGCCGCGTCGTCTACGCCCGGACTCACATGATTCTCGAACAACTCCAGCACATATTCGGCATCGGGAACCGGCTCCCGACGCAAAAGCTGTACCAGTTCTTCGGTTTGGGCTGCGGTAAGCGGAAGCGGCGGCACTCCGAGCTTTTCTCTTTCATCTGTATGCGCTTTATAATCCTCGACTACACCCATGCGGACACTCCTTCGATCAGTAAATTGACGTGGCGTATTTTATCACAAATACGAACAAAATGAAGTGCCGTAAGGCTTGTCTACCTGCCGGACGCTTCTTCTAAGGCCTGCTG
>JAASTM010000418.1 GCA_021767325.1 Spirochaetales bacterium | reverse complement strand
TCCGCCCGGGCCCGGTCTATCTCGTCAAAGCCGGTGTACACCGTTCGGTAGGTAAGACCGGCCTGCTGTGCCCGGGTTTCGTTGTACCCGATCGAGGCCAGCTCCGGGTCGGAGTAGGTGCACCACGGCACGTTCTGGTAACTCATCGAACCGGGCAGATGCAGGGCCAGCTGCTTTACCAGAAAGGAACCCTCCGCCCCGGCTACGTGGGTAAACAGGTACTTGCCGTTCACATCTCCGGCGGCATACACCCGCGGATTACTGCTTCGCAGCTTGCGGTCGACCTTGATAAAACTGCGCTCGGTTTCGATCCCGGCCGCCTCCAAATCCAGTTCGGCGGTGTTACCGCGCCGGCCGAGAGCCACCAATATCTCATCGCCGGCCAGCTGCATCTCCTGTCCGTTGCGTCTGATATTAACCAGTTTTTCCTTTTTTCCAGACTCCACACTCACGATCTCCGCAGCGAGTGAAAGCTCCACTCCATCCCTGCGCAGGGCTGCCTCCACGTAATCGGCCATGTCGGCATCTTCCCGGGGCAGCACGTGCGCCGCTTTGTCGATCAGGCGTACCGCTGTGCCGAGGCGGGCAAAAGCCTGGGCCATTTCCACCCCGATCGGCCCCCCACCCAGCACAATCAGCCGTTCCGGGAAACGCTCCAGGTCGAATACCTCCAGGTTGGTAATAAAACCGGTCTCCTGCAGACCCGGTATAGGCGGCACCGCCGGCGAACTGCCGGTCGAAACGATGATTCTCTCCGCCGACAGGCGGGCGGATGTGTCGCCGCCCAGCAGTTCAACCTCGTTCTTCCCCACAAATTTCGCCCCGCTGAGGAAAACCTCCACCCCCAGCTGTTCGAACCGTTCCGGACTGTCATGGGGGGCGATCGACTCAATTACTCTTCTGACCCGGCCCATAACATCCGAAGCGGACGGCTGCGGCAGCCAGGATAATCTCGGCAGCCCGAAATCGGGAAACCGCGCCGCGTGAGAGTATACGGTCGCGGTCTTGAGGAGGGTTTTGCTCGGCACACAGCCGTAGTACAGGCAGTCACCGCCCATGTGCTGCTTCTCGATCAGTGCAGTCCGCATCCCCAGCTGTGAACATCCGGCGGCAGCCGTCAAACCGGCCGCTCCCCCGCCTATAATGATGATATCATGTGTTGTCCGCCCCATGCGCCATCCCCCTTTTAGAAAATACTGTCTGCATCCATCTCTCGAGCAGAAAAAACAGCAGCAGCGGCACTACCAGGAACAGCAGTGTGAGCATGGATGCGATCTGCAAATCGGAACTCTTGAGAAAGGGCACCAGATACCCGGTATACGAGGCTACCGCGCCTCCCCCAACCAAAAACACTAAAAAGTACTCGGAAAACGCCACTAAAAACACTACCGAAGCTCCGGCTCCGAAAGCCGGCAGCAGCAGGGGCACTTCAACCCGCAGCAGCGTAGTCCAGAAACCGGCCCCCAGGTTGCGGGCTGAAACTGCGTAGTCTGCCGGGATCCGCTGATACCCGGCACTCAGGGCCCGCAGCATATAGGGGTACGCGAATACGGTCAGAATCACCACCACGCCCGGCCAGGTGTCGGACAGCCGCAGGCGCAGCAGCAGCACATGCGCACCCATCGAAAAGGTCATTACCGGCAGCAGTGCCGGCGAGAGCAGCAGCGCCTCCACGACCCCCTTCATCGGCAGGGGATACCAGGCCAGTGCCCGCGCCGGCAGTACCGTCAGCACAAACGAAAGCCCCACTACCGCCAGCGAATACAGTGCCGAACTGAGCAGTGCCAGGGCAATCGAAGCGGCCTGCCGGCCTATAAACTCAAAGCCCCGCAGTGAAAACTCGGCGGGCAGGAGCTGCGGAAACTGCCAGGATGCCGCCCCAGCATACAGCACCAGGACCAGAAGCGGCAGTACGAACAACAGCCCCAGCAGGCCGACAAACAGAACGGCCGGTCCGGGGCCCATGACTCCCGGCCGCCGCTTGACCACAACGTTCATAGCACCGCCTCCCCCCGGCCGCGCATGCGCCTGGTAATGCGGAAAAAGAGCACCACGAATACCAGCGAAAACAGGAACAGCAGTGTCAGCAGAGCCAGCGCCTGGGGCCTTACCGCCAATTCGCGCCTGAAGTAAAGATTGTACACGGTAATCGAAAGCATTCGCGGTGAGCTGCCGCCGATAACAAAGGGAATGTCAAAAGCCCCGAGGGTATAGAGAAACAGAATAATAAAACTGGTGTCCACCACCGGGGCAATATGCGGAAAGATAATGTTACGGAAAGTCATCCAGCGGCTCGCTCCCAGCATCCGGGCGGTGTGTACATACTCAAAGTTCAATTTGGTCAAAACCGATATCACCAGCAACGCGGCAAAGGGTGCCTCCTTCCACACGTAGGCGGCCACCAGGCCGAGCTTGCTGTCACCGTACAGCAAATCCGGAAAATCGGCCGGATCGGCGATCATGCCGACCTGGTAGGCGGCGGATGCCAGTATTCCCGAGCGTGCCAGCATCACCATTACTATGAAAGCGGCGGTGAGATGCGGCAGAATAATCGGCAGCTTGTAGATAAGCGCCAGGCTCCGGGCACGCCGCGGAAGTGTCCACAGGCCGAGAGCTATCAGGGTTCCACCGGCTACCGAAACGGCAGCCGATATAAAGGCAATCAACAGAGTGTGCAATACGGATGAACGCAGCAAAGGCTCCATGAAAATGTACCGAAAGTGCTCTAATGTCAGGCCTGATCCTTCGGCTGTGAACGCACCCGCCAGTGTGTAGCCGATTCCCCAGAGAAAGAAGAGTGAAAAGGGAATCAGCAGCGGAAGCAGGTGCAAGAGACCAGCACTGCGGCTTTTCTGCATATTCACCTCTCCCCGCCTACTGCAGCAGTTCCTCTTCCCAGCGCCGCTCGAGATACTCTACATAGCCAGAATCGATCTCCGGAACGGCCGCCGCCGACAGTTCATCCACCGGCAATGCCGCCGGCCCCAAGTCGAGCTGGGCGAAACGGTCACGCCATTGCTCGGAAAGACGCTGTGGGTCGAGCACCGTCAGGTCGCCCCAGTTCTCCGGCTTGTTTTTCGACAACTGTGCCTCCGGAGACAGCAGAAAATTGGCGGTAACCATAGCTGCCGTGACATGCGGGGCATTGAAGGGAACCGACACATAATGAATATTCGAAATAGCCCCCTCCTCCATCACAAATGTGCGCACGGATTCAGGATATCGCCCGTCCAGCACCTTACCGGAGGCCGCCAGGGGATTATAGTCCATGTTGATGCCCACCTCCCCGCGCTCGAACAGCAGGTCGAGCCGCGCTTTGTCCTGCGGATAATCACGCCCCTCCTGCCACAAATACGGCTGCAGGCGCTGCAGATAGGCCCACAACTGGTCTTCTTTCGCTTTGATCAGCCCCTCGTCGTACGGCCCCAAATACTGTTCATGCCCGC
>JAASTM010000015.1 GCA_021767325.1 Spirochaetales bacterium | reverse complement strand
TTTCCCCTGCTCATGTAGTAGAGTTCATCAAGAGTGATCGGGGGCTTATCATCTAACTGGAGAAGCGGGAGGGTCGCGATCACGTAATAATACTGTCGCACTGTATTACTCCTCTTCTTTCACAGCTTCCTTCAGAATTTCGCCCAGCTTGGGGTTCAGGAATTCGGAAACAATCTCTGCTATACCTTCCGCGGTAAAATTGTAATATGCCGAACCGTCCTTGTAGGCAACTTGGAAGCCAGCCTCTACCCCTTCGAGCGGTTGGAGCTCCATGCCTTTGGCCAGTTGAGCTGAGAGTGCGTCCCGTAGTCCCTTATCGATCTTTTTAAGTTCATCGTCGGCAACCAACAGCTTGATGTCGGCGACATCTTCGTCCCAACGTTCCACCAGCTGTTTTACGAGATTTTCCAGTAAATCGCCTTTGAGTGCCTCGGCGCTTTCTGTGTAGATAACCGTATCAAAAAGCTTCTGCAGGTGCTTTTCAAGGCTGATTATAAGATCGCGGCCGGCCTGTTTGAGTGATTCTCGACCAGTCTGCTCCCGGCGCTGTGCATCTTCTTCAGCTTGCTGTCGAATCTTATCAGCCTCTGCTTCTGCATCAGATACAATCTGTTTTGCCTTGGATTCAGCCTCTTGCACAATTTTCTGTGCCTGCTGCTCTGCGCTCTCGATACCTTCCGATTTGATTCTGTCAATCAGTTCTTTTAACTGAACGTCCATACGCGTTTCCTTTCATCGCCAATGTATCAATCAATATTTATTTACCTATTTATACGGCAATAGTAATGGAGCTCACAAAAAATATCAATATTGTTGAGCTATAATTACACCGTTTTTACTGCACTTATACTTCATTGTTCATATACTGCAATACTTTGTTGATGCGCTTTTCAATAAACTCGGGTACTGCCTGAGGAATGCCCGACATACCGCGCACTATTTTATGAACGGCTTCCACCGCTTCATCCAGTGTTTCGTAATCATCCGGATTAAGCTGCTGCACTCGTTCATGCAGGATTTGGATGAGCTTCTGTTCTCGTCGTAACAGAGCACTGTTTTCCGTCCAGACGTAGCCGGTGATTTCGTGTTTTCTAAAACGCTCCTCCGTTGTCTCGAGGAGCATTGTCAAACCGTCTCGAATATCATCGAACTCAATTGACAAGATTGCGAAAAATTTACGTATCTTCTCTTTCATACCCTCTGCTCCAAATACAGTTCGTGCTATATGTCAATCGTAGATAGATTTTTCATAAAGTGCAATATTGATTACCGCTTCAATTTCACAATTGTTTTGCCGGTGCCGCCGTGTTCGGGTCGTGAAAAATAAAACTCTTCAATCCGGGGCGACTCCTGCAGCATTCTCTGGATTCCGGTTTGCAGAATCCCCTCTCCTTTACCGTGAATTATCTCGAATTCGTACAGATTGGCCAGCAGCGCGTTGTCGATCTGCCGGTTCACCATGTCGAGTGCTTGGTCGAGCCGTTCGCCCCTGACATCGAGTGAGAAAACCGCCGGCGAATGCGATGAGTCGCTGGTGTAACCGTATTTCGGTTTTTCCGTGCTGCTCTGGCGGGATGGGGACACCGGGGTGAGATCCTTTTCCGGCAGGGTGATTTTCATTGCCCCTACTTCAACCAGCCAGTGCCCCTGCTTTGCCTTGCGGAGAATAGTTCCTCGCCGTCTGCCGGGGCCGGTCAGCACCTCCATGCCCGGTTCGAACTCATGGGTATTACTGGCGGCGAACTCGACCTCTTCCGCTTCTACCTGCTCTTTCTCTGATTTCTCCCGCTGTTCTATTGTGCGGATAAACTCCTTCACCCGCTTGGTGTCCTCTTTGCTCACACCGCCTGGGCCGCTCGCCCCGCTACCGCCAGCTCCGGAACGGGCGTTCGACTGTAGCTGATGGACCAGATTCTCGAGTTCCTGCCGGGCTTCCCGCAGAAACCGGTTCAAATCGCTGTAACCACTTTGTTTGAGCTCGTGCTCGCGTTGTTTCATCCGCAGGGCCGAAAGATCGTGCTGTTTGATCTGCTCCTTCAGCTCGGCCTCTCTCTGCTGCAGTGCCTGTTCACGCTGTTTGAAATCGGCCTGCCGCTGTTCCAGCTCTTTGATCATTTTGCTTACTTCGCCGCTTTCGTGTGAAAGATAAGCTCGGGCGGTTTCAATGACATGCGCCGGCAAGCCGCTGCGCGAGGCAATATCAAGGGCGTGGCTCTCACCGGGAAGTCCAACCACCACCCGGTAGTTGGGGGTCAGTGTAGATGCGTCGAAGTCCATCGAGGCGTTCTGCACTTTCGGAGTGGTATAGCCGTAATTCTTCAGCAAGCCATGATGCGAAGTAGCCAGAGTAGTGGCTCCGCGCTCGAGAAACTCATCCAAAATCGCCATTGCCAGGGTGGCCCCTTCGCCCGGGTCGGTACCGGAACCGAGCTCGTCGAGCAGGGCCAGGGCATGTACATCGGCATGTTCAAGCATATCGGCAATCTTTGTCATGTGGCCGGAGAAAGTGGACAGAGACCCCTCGATAGACTGCTCATCACCGATATCCGCATAGATGCCGTTGAAAACCGCCAACTCAGTCCCTTCGTCGGCTGGAACCTGCAGGCCGAACTGGTTCATCAACGCGAGCAGGCCTACAGTTTTCAGAGTAACTGTCTTTCCACCTGCATTCGGCCCGCTGATAATGAGACCCAGCACATCCTCGGCTGTCTCGATATCGATAGGTACCGCCGCCTTTCTCAACAGCGGGTGCCGGGCACGTTTGAGTTTGAATCCGCGTTCCCGGTACACCGGTCGTATACAGTTGTGAACTCGGGCATAACGGGCCCGGCACAGAAAACTGTCGACCTCGGCTACCACCCTTATCAGCTCTTCGATTTCGGTGCAGCGAGCTGCTAAACTCTTGGTCAAATCGCGGAGAATGGAAAGAATAATTTCACGAATCTCCTGTTCTACCAGGGCAATGTCGTTGTTTTTTGTCATTAGTTCGGGCGGCTCTATGTACACGGTAGCGCCGCGGGCCGAGCTGTAATGAATAACCCCGGACACCATATTCTGATACTGCGCTTTCAACGGCAGTACGATTCTCCCGTCACGCTGGGTTGGCACATCGCTCTGCCAGCGGTCGCTGTTCTGCTGGAGGTAGGTCTGCGCCGCCTTGTTCAGTTCATTTCTCAGCCGTGCCAGTTGAGCCCGCTGTTTCCGCAGTTGCGGGTGACTATCTTTGACACTGCCGTCGGTATTTAGTACGGCAAATATCTCTTTAGCAGTGCTTCTGAAATCTCCGATGTCTTGTGTGTAGCTCGAAATAGAGTCATACCCGTATTCTCCGGCCACACTCAAATATGCGGACAGACGGTGAGCCGAGTTGAAATAACGGGCAAAGCGGACGATCTCCTCGCCTTCGAGAACCACGCCCTCTTTCGAAAGCTCGTATACCTCGGCCTCGAGTTCCGGGAATTCGAATGAAGGAAACTCCTCCCGCTCCATGAACTCCCGCGCCTGCTCGACTTTGCTCTGCAGCGGCTCCAATTCTGACTGGCGGTAGGCAAAGCCCTGTTGACTGACCGCTGCCATACCGTCGTGACTGATACAATAGTCGAGCAGTTCCGATCTGATTTTTTCAAATTCTAAAACAGCAAGTGTGTGTTGATGCATATCTATTAACCGTATCCCGTTCTCTCTTCCAATTCGTAGTAAATCCGGGCATAGCTCTCGTATCTGTCCGGATGAATAGCTTTCGACTCGACCGCCTGCCGCACCGCACAGCCCGGCTCGTGCAGGTGACTGCAGGGTTGGAATTCGCATTTGCCGATGTAAGGCAGAAAATCTCGAAAGTACCCATCCAGATTTTCAGGGCTGTCTATGCCCAGTTCGATTTGCCGTATTCCCGGAGTATCGATAAAATAATTCTCTTTATACTCGTACAACCGGGCATTTTTCGTAGTGTGCCGCCCGCGATCGTACTTCTGCGAAATCTCTCCCACCTGCAGGTTTACACCAGGAAACAGGCGGTTCAGGAGCGAGCTCTTCCCGACGCCGGACTGCCCGAAAAATGCTGTCAGCCGGCCGGAGACCTTCTCTGCAAGTGTATCGATTCCTTGTCCTGTCTCTACCGAGGTTTCTATCACCTCATATCCCATGCCCCTGAAATCCTCGATCCGGTCGGCGACTCCCTCCGCACAGCCTAAGTCCATCTTATTCAATACGATCACGGAAGGAATTTCATCGGCTGCAATCAATACCCGGTCGATGAAACGCGGCCGGAAGGGTGGTTTTTTTGCCGATGAAACTACTACCAACAGGTCGAGATTGGCGGCAACCGTCTGCAGGGCTCTGCGTTTACGGTTCCAGCGTACCAGTGAGTTCTCCCGCGCCTTTCTCCGGAGAATAAGTCCCTCATCCGAGGTATGTGCATCCGGCTCGAAGTCCACCACATCACCGGGAGCCAGGGGATTATAGGCTTTTTCATCCTGACGGAGTATTTTCCCCTTTATACGACACTGATACGCCCGACCGTCCACCTTCACCGTAAAAATATTATTCGCGCCGAAGGCAACTATTCCTGTGTACGCATTCACAGCACGCCGCTCCATTCGAGTTCGTAGAGTCGAGAAAAACTGCGGTAGCGCTGTTCAGCCGCCTGGTCGAGACCGTTTCCGCTTACGAACAAACGTCCGCTCTCCGGTTGCGGTTGACCGAATCTGGAGATGCTCTCCTGTTCGAGTATTCTCAGTGTCTGCTGTGCTACCCCTCTCCGCGAATCGATCACCTTGGCTGAACCGTCGAGCATGTGCTGCAGCAGTTCCTCCACAAATATGAAATGCGTACAACCGACTACCAGGGTATCTACCTCTTCGCTTTTAAAATATTCCACCGCCGGCTTCAAGACCTCGATTTTCTCGCCTTCACTGGTAGTGAAATAATTCAGCTCTACTAACTCCACAATTTCTACACCGGCATAGCGGATTACTCTACAGTCTGATGCATACCGGGATATGAGTTCTTCCGTGTACGGGTCCTCGACTGTTCTGCGGGTGGCCAGCACCCCGATCGACCTGCGGGCTGAGGTTTCGGCCGCCGGTTTAATCGCCGGCACCACTCCGATAAAGGGTATACTGAACCGCTCCCGCAGTGCTTCGAGGGCAACTACCGAGGCGGTGTTGCAGGCAATCAGCATCAGCTTCGGATCGGTGGCCTCAATAAAGCGTCCCACCGATTCTACTATAATCTGCCGCAGCTCTTTATCGCTCTTTTCGCCGTACGGAAAATTCGCCCGGTCAGCCAGATAGACGAAATATTCGTTGGGAGCGTATTCACGCAGGCTTTGCAGGTAGGGCAATCCGCCCACTCCGGAATCAAACACCGCGATAGGTCTGTCATTCACTTGAGCACTCCATAGCTGGGATCTTAACATACAATATTCTTTTTTCCTATTGCACATGACGGAAACACACTATACCCTGTAACTATGTTTCTCTTTAATAAGTGTCAGAAGTCCGATTGTCAACTGTATGCAGTTCACGGCGAGGACTACTGTCTGCACCATGTTGAAAATCCGGAAGAGTGCAACCGTAGGCTCATACAAATTATAACTGAAACCAAAGTCTTGAAGGATCTCAACTCCTCCTGTATTAAAACAGAGGGCGCTGACTTTAGTGATCATACGTTTATGGTTTGCAATTTTTCTGAAAGCAGCTTTATTAATGTCGATTTCTCGAACAGCAGCTTTGACCTCTGCTTTCTGCAGTACTCCACTTTTGAGAACTGCAATTTTACTCAGGCTAATATCAAATATTCGGTTTTTGCCGGCAGTCGGTTCATCAACTGCGATTTTACCGACTCCGATATCGTCCATACCAATTTTCTGGGGATTGAGGGTAAGGACTGTGTGTTCAACGATTCCGATCTGTATTACTCCAACTTTACCAGTTCGAAACTGGATAATGTGAGTTTCGTTGATTGTAACCTGAAAAAAGCGGATTTTGTGAACAGTTCGCGTGTAGAGGTGAGCTTTAAATACTCGAACTACGAAGAAGCCAGATTTCAACAGGACACTCCTATATGAAGCTCTATTTTCACTTTGCCGTGGTCGGCTTTGCCAATACGTATCTGATAGGGCCTCCGGACGGAGGCGATGCCATTCTCGTGGATCCGGGTATCATGGATAAAGAGTTGCTCACTCTGATCGAGAGCAACCGCTACTATATCAAGACTATCCTGGTAACCCACCACCACAATTCACATGTAAAAGGGATTCGAACACTCAAAAAGATTTACGATGCCGATATATATTCATTCTCTCCGTATATTCTCGATTTCCCTTCGATACCGATCAAGGACGGCGACAGGTTCAATGCTGCTTCCGACATCGAAGTGGAAGTGATAGAAGTTCCCGGGCACTCCTCCGATTCTCTGGTCTACCATATCGGCGGGATGGTTTTTACCGGAGATGTGCTGGCAGCCGGGCGGGCAGGAAACACTAAAAACAGCTTCTCCCGCGCGCTTTTGCTGCGCTCTATCGACGAAAAACTCTTCAATTTGCCTGATACAACCCTGGTGCTGCCCGGTCACGGGCCTCCATCCACACTTAAGGCCGAGAAAATGTTCAATCCCGATATAAAACTGCTTGATACTAGCGACTAACCCTTCGTGCATATCATTTGTGGGAATCATTTAAGAGAATGTAATGCGCATTTGAAGTGTTCGGGGAGATGCGCACGGAAAACCCTCGCTTCGGTTTCACCGGGTAAGCGTAGAGTGAGTTTATATGCATGCAGCATCAATGAAAAGTTTTTGAAACTGCCCCCGCTCCTTCCGTAAATCGGATCACCAGCTACGGGATGCCCTAGAGAGCTCATGTGAACCCTTAATTGATGAGTGCGGCCGGTAGCGGGCATCAAACTGACGAAGCTTGCGTGTTCAAAGCGTCTGAGCACTCGGTACTCAGTATGCGCCTCCTTCCCGTCACTGCGCTGCCAGGTAAATTTTTTACGATTATGGATATCTCTGGCAATCGGATGATCAACGTACCCGTGCGGTTTCTGAATCACTCCCTTCACTATGGCGAGATACTGCTTTGCAATAGTTTTTTTTGCGAACTGCCGCGAGAGAAACTGTAGAGCCGCGGGGTCCTTCGCCGCGACAATGATTCCGGAGGTATCTTTGTCGAGCCGGTGGACTATACCCGGGCGCATCGGTTCATCCGGAAAGTTGTTTCGTAACTCCGGAATGTGCGCCAGCAGGGCATGTACGAGGGTGCCGTTGAAATTTCCGGCGCCGGGATGAACGACCATTCCCTGCGGCTTGTTGAGCACAATACAGCGGTTATTTTCATACACAACATCGAGCGGAATATTCTCCGCCTCTACTTCAGTCTCTTCTCGGGGCAGATAGTCTACGGTCAGCTCGTCGCCGATTTCTACTGCCTTGCTGAGCTTGGCTTTGCGGCCATTGATTGCAATCTCGACCTCTCTGTTTTTTATCTGGCTGCGGGGCAATAGTTCCATGAAATCCGAAACATACCGGTCGGCGCGAATGCCGGCCGCTTCCGGCTCCTCTACGGTTGCGTGTGTTCTAATTTTATTCATGTGTCCGTTTATCAATAATCAAATCTGCAATTGCGATTACCAGGGAGAGTGAAATACTAATTCCGATTCTCTGCACCATCGTGTCCTGCGTAAACTGCTCCTTTTCGGGGGAATTGCCGAAGAAAAGCGGCAGGTATTCCTGTCTAAAGTTATTCGCCGAGTAGGCATACAGGTCGAAACCCAGTGAACTGAACAGAAATGCGATCGGCAGCGATCCGAAGAATATAGTTTCGAAACGCCTAAGGCTGTGAGCCCATTCGGGGAACTCCTCCGGTCGATACGGTTCATACGCGTCTTCTTGTGCCCATACATATGCAGGCGTTGCGCCCAGTAGAGCAATAAGTGTAAACAGCAGGATAACGCGCCGAATCTTCACTCTTGAACCCGCCCTCAACGGCTGCCGAACAGAGCCGTCCCGATTCGCACCATTGTAGAGCCCTCTTCAACCGCGATCTCATAATCCGAGGTCATTCCCATTGAAAGCTCCTGTATCGGCAGTTCGGGAAACCTGTGTGCGGTTTCATCGTACAGGCTGCGCAACCGGGCGAAGGCTCTTCGAATTTCGTCCGTATTCGAAGTAAACGGACCAATTGTCATCAGGCCTTTTACTGTCAGATGGGGAAAATCGGCTATCTGTTCGATTTCCTCCCACATCCTGTCTTTAGAAAGATAACCGCTTTTCGATTCTTCGCCGGAGGTATTGAACTCGATAAAAATGTCCATCTGCTTATCCAAGGCTGCGCATCGTTTCTCTAACTCGCGGGCCGTTTTTACTTTGTCGATAGACTGTACACAGGTTACCAGTTCGGCAGCCTGCTTGGCTTTGTTACTTTGCAGATGCCCGATGAGATGGAGTTCGGCATCCGGATAAAAATTTTCATACTTCTCATATGCTTCCTGAACACGGTTTTCTCCGAAGAGCCGCACCCCCGCCTTATAAGCTGCCTCCACCTGCTCCCGGCCTTTGGTCTTCGTCACGGCCATGAGTTTGATCTGATCACCCGATCTGGAAGATCTTGCGGCAGCGGAATCTATTCTCTGATAAATTTCTTTTAATATTTTTTCAATCTCATCCATAGGTAATATCATATCGACAAGCCATACGGCTGTAAAGAGATTGCAAACCCGGCGGGCTTGTATTAAAGTGTGACTCACATATGTACACCGACAGATACTTGACAAAAAATCAGTCTTCTCGTCCCGGACGCCGTAAGGATATGGCAGCACTGTTTATCCTGGGGTATTTTCTCGTGTATTGTCTGTTTTACGGCCTAACCCCGAATATTATCGGAGCCCTTACCTTCGGCTGGTACCTTTCCTTGATAATCGAGGTTCCGGCCCGGCAGCTGTTCAAATTCAGGTTTTTCTCATACCGTGTCTCCGTAGCACTATCGGCATTTATTACTTTTTCACTGCTGATTTTCGGCATCAGTCGAGTCGTGCCGATTGTACTCGAAGAGGGAAAACGCCTATTCCCTGTCCTGCGCGAATCGGTGCAGACTTTCCAGATACCGGCCTTTCTCTCCGATAACCGCTTGGGCATCGAAATAACGAAGGCCATTCAGGGGGCCACCGGCAAACTCGTCGAACGCACTGCCCAGGCCGGGGTTGATATTGTAAACGTGCTCTTCCAGCGCCTTCCCGATTTCACGACCGGACTGGTTGTCTTTGTCATTACCGCCGGGTATTTCACATATGTCGTGCCGGTGTTCAAAGAAAATATGTGGCGCTTCTTTCCGCGATCCGGCAGCTCTAAGGCTATCAGCTTTGTCGCCGAAGTCTATGGAGATATCCGCCATTTCATTGCCGGGCAAATTATAATTGCCCTGGTCGTGGGGGTTATAGTCGGCACCGGCCTGGCGATCGCCGGGGTACCATATTCGATTTTTCTGGGGTTTATCAGCGGTATCACCAACTTTATTCCCTATCTCGGGGTAATCGTAGCCGCCGTACCGGCCCTGGTGCTCGGTCTGGGACATGAGGGGCTGATAGGGATAATCAAGGTTACCATCGTGCTTGTAGCGGCCAATCAAATCGAAGGCTGGTTTCTGAGTCCGCGGATTCAGGGCACCCGAATGAAGTTGAACTGGTTCGTGATTATTCTGGCCATCTTGATCAGCGGTGCCATTTTCGGTTTGGTGGGTATTCTCATTGCAATTCCGCTGGTGGTGTTCTTCAAAAAGTACTGGGTCTGGTATGTCCAGGATTATTTCTCCAAATCGTGAATCGTATCGATAAAGAATGGGTGGAATTTACGGTAAAATTTTTCCGGTACCAGAAAATTTATTGCTCGCGGCAGAATCGAGACCTCTACTCTGGCCGCATTACCGGTATGGTATAACTCACCGTCTACATGAAAGTAAAAAGGCTCGTTCCTTTCTATCACCGTAGATTCCACTTCGTAGCGTTCGATCAGTGGATACCCGGCCTTGACCAGATGATTGTTGATCCGATCGTGCCAGCCGTTCCACACCGAAAACAGGCTCCGCAGAACGGTAAAGTGGTTGGTAAACTGGAAAAGGTAGGCATCCATCTTTCCATCGTTGCAGACCACATCCGGGCAGATTTTGAAGCGTTTGCCGTAATACGGCCGGGTACCGATCTCTATGAGTGCCGATTTAGTAGGCCTGGCTAAAAATTTAAAGGGAAACTCAGCGTTGATCTTCCCCCCTTTGATGGCATATTTCCCGTTTCTGAAGGTTACCCGGCTTTCCGGAACCATTCTGAAATCGAAACTCTTTAGCACCTTCAAACCGGCCGAAACGTAGTATTGAATTCCTGGAATGACCATCTTGTTGGAAGATGTGAACTTTTCTCTACGGACCTGTAGCACATCCGCGTCAACACCGATTCCGAGCAGCTGGCCAAACAGGGTTTCGTTCTCGGTTTTTATTTTCAACAGATCTACCGCTTCATAGTAGTTTTGTTCCGCGCTCTCAATGTAGGTTTCGATCTGCTTGCCGATGCGCCATGGTATTTCGTAGGAATCCTGGATACCATTGCCGGTGCCCCCCCGCAGAAAACCGAGGGCCTTATTCTTCGGCGGATGCACCATCATTGCGTTGATGGCATTGTGCACCGTTCCGTCACCGCCCCAGATAACGAGATTTCCATCACCGGAGCCCCTGCAGAATCGAACAACCTCTTCTACTAGCTCCTCCCGGCTCTGGGTTTCTATAACCTTAGCGGCACGTCGCTGCTTCAGTATCTTCTTCAGTATCTTTACAGAAGAAGGATGCCTGGTCGGATTGATGAGAAAGGTAAAATTCTGCAGATATTCACTTTGTTTCTGCTCCACGTTCTGAATTTAATGAAGATACGGCCGGCTTTCAAATCAAAAAAGCGTAAAAAACGGTATTGCACGGGCAATGATCTCGGCATATTATTTCACAAACTACCAACCGAGGTGATACATGGCTTCAGATACGCGTAAACGAAAATTCGGAAACCTCTCCGGAGCAGGTGGTCGCCGATATCGAGTAAGCTGTTTCGGGGCCATGGTATCATTCGGGCAAAAAAAAGCAGCCCGGTTCAGGCTGCTTATTTCTAAATTGTTATGCAATAGGCAATTAAGAATGGGCGGTACTGGACTTGAACCAGTGACATCCTGCTTGTAAGGCAGGCGCTCTCCCAGCTGAGCTAACCACCCCTGAGTGATGAGCTGAATCTACCAAATAGGTTGAAAAGTGTCAATACAGCCTCTCAAAAAAATATGCTTTTGATATATGCTTTTGATAAACTCCGAAATCCGGAACCTGTAACCGGTGGTATTAGTACATCATCCGCAGCGTCAGCATCGGGAAAATAAGGTTTTCACTTCCCGCATTTTTTTATATAATCAGAACAACTCTAAGATTAAGCAATGGATGTAAATAGCAAGGGGACACCGAATGGCACATAAGTTAATGCGTAATATTGGAATTATGGCACATATAGACGCCGGTAAAACTACTACTACCGAGCGAATCCTGTTTTATACCGGCAAAAGCCACCGGATAGGTGAAGTAGACGACGGTGAAGCGGTGATGGACTGGATGGAACAGGAACAGAACCGCGGCATCACTATAACTTCCGCCGCTACAACCTGTTTCTGGAAAGAGTGCCAGATCAACATTATCGATACACCGGGACACGTGGATTTTACCGCCGAAGTAGAGCGCTCTCTGCGGGTTCTTGACGGTGCTATCGGTATTTTCTGTGCGGTCGGCGGAGTGGAACCGCAGTCGGAAACGGTATGGCATCAGTCCGATTACTACAAGATTCCGCGGATTGCCTATGTGAATAAAATGGACCGCTTGGGAGCGGACTTCTATGCGGTAGTCGAGGAGATCAAGACAAAACTCAACACCACTCCCATTCCGCTCTACCTGCCGATGGGCAAAGAGAGTGATTTTCACGGCATTATCGACCTGCTTACCATGGAGGAACTCTCCTTCGAACCGACCACCTTCGGTAGCGAGGTAAAACGCAATCCCATTACCGATGAATGGCGTGACTCGGCCCGGGAGTGGCGGGAACATCTGATCGACACTATTTCCGCGCAATCAGACGAAATTACCGAGCTCTATCTGGAAGGAAAAGATATTCCGTTGGAGATGCTGCAGACAGCCGTTCGTGAGCAGACACTCAACCGCAGTATTGTTCCGGTATTCGTCGGAGCTTCGCTCAAAAACATCGGTGTGCAGCCGCTGCTGGACGGGGTTCTCGATTACCTGCCCTCCCCGTGGGAAGCCCCGCCGATTCACGGTATCGACGTAAAAACTCAAGAAACCGTGGTGGTAGAGGCCGATGAAAAGGAACAGCCTCTGGGCCTCGTTTTCAAAATTCAGGCCGACCGGGAGGCCGGATCGCTGAGTTTTATCCGGATGTACCGCGGTGAGATCAAAAAAGGGACGGCAATTTACAATATCACCAAAAACAAGCGCGAACGCATAAACCGTATTCTCCGCATGCACTCCAACCGCAACGAACCGCTGGACAAGGTTTCTGCCGGTGATATTGCGGTGATAGTAGGCTTCAAACTGGCTCAAACCGGTGACACCATCGGCTCGGAGGGCAAGAAGATCCTGCTCGAAAAGATGCACTTTCCGGAACCGGTTATCCATGTTGCGATCGAGCCGAAAACCCTTTCCGATCAGGACAAGCTGAAGAAGGTTCTGGATATGCTCAAGCAGGAGGATCCCACCTTTGTAGTGAAAGAGAACGAAGAGACCGGGCAGCTGATTATTTCCGGCATGGGTGAGCTGCATCTGGATGTACTCGTCACTAGAATCGTAAAGGATTTCAAAGTGGATGCGAAAATCGGAAATCCGCAGGTCACTTACCGGGAATCTATTTCGAAAGCGGCCACTCACACCGAAGAGTTTCACAAGATCGTGGCCAATAAAGAGAATAACGCTAAGATCACCCTGAAGGTTGAACCTCTCACCCGTGGTGAGGGCGACCAGTATGTGTGCAATATCGATGACAGTGTATTGCCCCGGGAGTTCAGGGATGCAGTCGAACGCGGTGTGAAGAACGCATTCTCCTCCGGAATCATGTACGGGTATCCTTCAATCGATATAAAGGCGACCCTTCTGGATGCCGAGTACGATGAACAGACTGCCACCAGCTTTGCATATGAGGCGGCGGGTTCGCTCGGCTTCGATGCCGCCTGCCGGGAGGCCGCCCCGATTCTGCTGGAACCGGTGATGCATGTTGATGTAATGTCGCCCAAGGAGTTTATCGGCGATGTGATGAGCCATCTCACCGGACGCGGCGGGCTTATCGAGAGTCTGGAGAGCAAACCCACTATGGAGCATGTTCGCGCCTCGGTTCCGCTGGCTCAGATGTTCGGCTATTCTACTGCTCTGCGCAGCATAACCCAGGGGCGCGGGACCTTCGCAATGGAGTTCAGCCACTTTGCCAAAAAAGAGGGCGGGCTGTAGAACGGGGCATCTTCCAGTTGACCGGATAGGCCTGATAAGCCGGATAGGCCGGAAGCGGCCCTGCTAAATCGAAGCCGCCGAAAGAGGTAAAACACCATTTCGGCGGCTTTTATAATTTTAGAGAAAATTCTTTTTTATTGACAACTATTTAATCTGATTTTAAAGTATATAATCCCATT
>JAASTM010000417.1 GCA_021767325.1 Spirochaetales bacterium | reverse complement strand
GAGGCGGATAAAGTAAATCCGACCATTGCAACTCTTTGGAAAATTGCCGAGGGGCTCGAGATCGACATTCACTCTCTGCTCTCCGGCTTGGAGCGGCAGCGAAGGATGTTCGACATCAGCCGCAGGGACGATATCGCCCGGCTCGACACGGAGGAGGAGGGGGTGCATATCCGTGTGTACAGCCCCCTCAGCATGGCCGAGGACCTGGAGATGTACTCCCTGACATTTTCACCGGGGCAAAAGCTGCTCTCTGATCCACATCCGCAGAAAACCGAAGAGTATCTGACTGTGGTCGAGGGGCGCATAAAAGTCGAGGTTGGTGACAATGCCGCCGAATTGGGGCCCGATGATTTCATTCGCTACCATGCGGATGTGCAGCACAACATCGAGAACATCGGACCGGAAAATGCGCGCCTGAATATGGTGGTACGTTTTAAGAAGGGGGCCGAGTCATGAAGCGCATACTGCTGACCGGGGCTTTGGGGCAGATCGGCTCAGAGCTCACCATGGAGCTGCGCGCGAGGTACGGGCGGGAAAACGTAATTGCCACCGATATTCGGCAGGATGTAAACCGCGAGGTTATCGAAAGCGGTCCCTTTGCGCTGCTGGATTGCCGCGACGGACAGGCGCTGGGGGAGCTCGTTTCTAAGCACAACATAGATACCATCTATCACCTGGCGGCCCTGCTTTCGGCGACCGCCGAGCAGAAACCGCAGATGGGCTGGGACATAAACATCAACGGCCTGTATGCGGTGCTTGAGGTAGCCCGGCAGAACAACTGTTCGGTCTTCACTCCCAGCTCTATCGGCTCTTTCGGACCGACTACTATAAAGAGCTTTACCCCGCAGGATTCTCCCCAGCGGCCCAGCTCGATGTACGGGGTGACCAAGGTGGCCGGAGAACTCCTCTGCGACTACTACCACCATAAGTTCGAGGTGGATACCCGCGGGGTTAGGTATCCCGGCCTCATCTCTAACAAGACGCCCCCTGGTGGAGGTACTACCGACTATGCGGTTGATATTTATTATGCGGCGGTGGAGAAGGGGCATTACACGTGTTTCCTAAAAGGTGATACCTATCTGGACATGATGTACATGCCCGATGCGCTCAAAGCGGCTATCGACATTATGGAGGCGAACCCCGAAAAGCTGCGCCACAGGAATGCCTTCAACGTAACCGCTATGAGCTTCTGTCCGGAGGACCAGGCCGCCTATATACGCAAGTACGTTCCCGATTTCGAGATTTCTTATAACGTTGATCCGGTCAGGCAGGCAATTGCCAACTCCTGGCCCGATAGTATGGAAGATTACGCCGCCCGGGTGGAGTGGGGCTGGAGCCCGGAGTACGATCTGGACATGATGACCCGGGACATGCTCGAGACACTGAAAAGTCGAAAAGGAGAGTAAAAAATGTACGGAAAAGTGAAACAGGAATTACAGCAGACTATCGAAGGATTGAAGCGGGACGGATTGTACAAGCACGAACGGGTGCTGACATCGCCGCAGAGCGGCACCATCGAGGTCGGCGGCGAGCAGAAAGTCATCAATTTTTGTGCCAATAACTATCTCGGCCTGGCGAATAATCCCGGAATAGTGAAAGCGGCGCAACAGACCATGGAAGAGTGGGGCTACGGGCTCTCTTCGGTCCGCTTTATTTGTGGCACCCAGCAAATTCATAAACAGCTCGAACAGAAGGTTTCCCGGTTTTTGGGCACTGAAGATACCATTCTTTATGCGGCCTGTTTCGACGCGAACGGAGGTGTGTTCGAGCCGCTGATCGGTCCCGAAGATGCAATTATCTCGGACGCCTTGAACCATGCCTCTATTATCGACGGTGTGCGGCTGACCAAATCGCAGCGCTTTCGCTACGCCCACTCGGATATGCAGGATCTGGAACGGGCCCTCCGGGAGGCCGCGCAGGCACCGCGCAAAATCATTTGCACCGACGGAGTCTTTTCGATGGACGGGGATATTGCCAAACTGGATCAGATCTGCGACCTGGCCGACCGCTACGAGGCGCTGGTCTTGGTCGACGATTCCCACGCCACCGGCTACATAGGACCGGGCGGAAAAGGTACCCCGGCCTACTACGGAGTGCAGGACCGTGTAGATATCGTTACCACCACCTTCGGTAAGGCCCTCGGCGGTGCATCCGGCGGCTGCACTTCCGGCCGCCGGGAGATAATCGAGATGCTGCGGCAGCGATCCCGTCCGTATCTGTTTTCCAACACACTGGCCCCGGCGGTAGTGGGCGGCACGCTGAAGGCCCTAGAGCTGGTCGAGCAGAATCCGGATTTACCGGCCAGAACCCTCGAGAACGCAGAGTACTTCAAGGAGAAAATGCGGGCGGCCGGATTCGACCTCGTACCGGGGGATACCGCCATTGTTCCGGTCATGCTCTACGATGCGCCCAAAGCGGTGGAGATGGCCGACAAGCTCCTGCAGGAGGGTATTTATGTGATCGGCTTCGTATACCCGGTAGTGCCGAAAGGTAAGGCCCGCATCCGCGTGCAGCTGTCGGCGGCCCACAGCCGTGAAGAGATCGACCAAGCGATAGAAGCCTTCACCAAAGTCGGCAAGGCGATGGGAGTTATCTAGTAATGCAGGTGTAATGCCGCCAGGGTTCTATTATCCGCCGTAGGGGAAGGGCTTCTGCTCCTGCCGGGCAACGGTCATCTCGCGCATGCGGTTGAACACGTCCACTCCCAGCTGGCTGTACACGTGCAGCAGATCGACCAGCACCCAGTTTTCACGGATAGACCCGTTCTCACAACGCCAGAAGTCGAGGCTGCGCATGGTGATCTCCCTGTCTACCGGCGGAATCCCGAGCCAGCCGTCATCGCTCAACTTCATTTTCATTCCCGGCCAGGCGGTTACTCCGACGAACTCGTTGTCGGCAAAGAAGTAACTGGGGACCTCGTCATTGATTTTGCGGTTCGGCATCGCCTTCAGAAAGGGAATCTGGTGCCAGTTGCGGAAACCGCTGATTCTGCGGTTCGTGCCGATGCCGGCCGGGCCGTACCACGTCATTTTCGGATGCCAGTAGGCCGGCAGGTTCATGGCCTCCGGCCCGCCCTCAGCATGTTTCTGCAGCCCGTTCAGCATATCGATGATCAGCTGCAGACTGGCCCGGGATGCTTCCTCGTCACGGGCGGCGGTAACAATACCGTTCTGAGGAGCCGGGGCAGGTGCCATCCAGTTCACCCCGAGGCTGGGGGTCATCGGCCATGCATCGGCCTGCATCATGAGCTGGGGAATATCCCACAGTGCCTGCATTTCGACTATTTTGTCACCCTCTACCCGGTAGAACTCATGAAAGCGCATTGCAACCGGATGGTACGTCGGAGGAATATCGAGCCACGGTTTTTCAAACACCCCGACATAATGGCCGGCACAACCCACCCAGTTGCCCTCATCCGCCGGGCCGGAGATTACGATGAAATCGCGGCGCTC
>JAASTM010000416.1 GCA_021767325.1 Spirochaetales bacterium | reverse complement strand
TTCTGCTGCAAATCAAGTAATTCGAAATCTGGATCGAAATAACCCTCGATGTCGAGGATGAGGTATTCGACTCCTGCCGAGAAGAAGGCGCTGAAACGGCGGCTGGCCGGCCAAACGAAGTAAGCGTTAGCCAGCAGACCGAAGCCCTCGCTGTAGAGGATAAACGGGCCGCTGCCTTCGACACCAGGCGTCGCTGGGTAATCCCAACTAATCGAATCAAAATACTTCAGGTTGCCGCCGGCGGTTTCGATGCCGGCGCCCAGCATGAACCAGGTAGTAACGCGGTATTTGAACTCGACGCCGAATGGCCGGCCGAAAAGGGTGTTTGAGAATTCGTTGAAGTTCAGGGAGGTGTTGTTTCCGGCGAAAGTCATATCATAGCCCAGCAGGGAAATCCCCACCCCCATGGCCGAGATGTACTCCATGTCGAGCTGGCGTTTGGTCTCGACCATCTCGCGGCGGTTTAGAGTCAGGTCTTCGGCGACCATCTCGCCGCTCTCTACATCGACGATGCGTACGTGTACGAGATAGGTGTCGCCGACCATGTTAACGGTGCCCAGCAGGAGGGCCTGGGCATTTTGGATCTGTCCCAAGTCGACTGTACCTTCGGAGGCTGTTACTCCCATAAGCTGCAGTTTCTGTTCCTCCAGCAGGGTTTTGATGTTTCGGCGGTCTACCAGAGTAAACACCGTGGAGCGGGAGAAGGTGGAGCTGAAGAGATCCTCCACTGCCCGGGTGATGTTGCGGCTGCTGCCGCCCTCGGTGATATCTTTGAACTCGAGGATGGCCAGGTTCTGCCTAAAATGCAGCCCCTTTCCGGCAATGTAGGCCTCAGTCAGCGATTCGGAAGCCTGTCGAACCTGGCTGCGGATAGACTCTTCCGCCGCCCAGATGTTCCCCGCCGCACACAGCAGCACCACTAAAACCAGCACACATTTTCTCATCCGAACCCTCCGTGGAAAAATACTACCCCGGTTTATTGAGGGGGGCAAGCAAAAAATAGACCGCAACCCCGATGGGGAGCGTGGGGGCGCTCTCACCATCAGATTTTTTAGTTACTTACCGAAAAAAAATACTTTCTCGATAGAGATTTTGGCCTTATACTACTTTCCGATGAAAAAGCTCATATTGTTATTAAGCATCTGGGTGCTGGCTTCCTGTTCGCAGGAAACGGCTGAGGTACTTCACCTCGACCACGGGTGGGAATACACCCTGCAGGCGACGGCGCTCAAGGATTTTGTTTCACTGACTGCAGAGCAGCTGCATAGTCTGGAAGATCTTCTGCCGGACGGAGAGGGAGTGCTCTGGTTGAAGTACGAGTTTGGGAACCCGTCGGAGGAGGTGTTGGCCGGCTCTGAACTGGTAGGGCTGTTCCTTGGTAGAATCACAATGGCCGATTTGACCTATTTGAACGGACGGGCAATCGGCCAAACCGGACGTTTTCCGCCGAACTTTTTCAGCGAGTGGAACACCTACCGTCACTACACTTTTCCGGCCGAACTGCTACGAGAGCGAAATACCCTGCTGATAAAGGTATATGTGGGGCATGAAGGGGCGCTGGTCGATACACCTTTTATCGCCGCGCCACAGATGAGTGCCCGGCACTGGCGCCTGCAGACCTTTTTGGCCAACTATCTGAATATGGCTATTTCGCTGGTGATGCTGGTCATAAGTCTGTACCACTGCTGGCTGTTCTTGAAGCGCCGCCGGGAACGGGAGAATCTCTACTTTGCTCTGCTGAACCTGGCCGGAGCAATGTATCTGACCAACTTCTTTGTGACCCTGCTGCCCGGGTACGCGGAGTGGACCCTGAGTTTTACCCTGTTCCAGCGCGTGGTGGCCAACTCGATGATTTATGTGATAACTCTGTTCACAGCTCTGTTCGTGCGTGCCTTCCTGCGCCGCGATGAACATCCGTTGGTGCGCTGGCTGGTTCTAATCCTGGTGGGGATTCCAATTGTGATGAGCTTTCTATTGCCCGACTACCACGCCCTGCGGGAAATGCGGGCTCTGATGCTGAGCTTTATCCTGCCAGTGCTGCTTTACATTGTTTACATGGTGGTCAAGGCGGCCGTCCGCCGACAGAGGGATGCACTGGTGCTGCTGATAGGCATATCGCCCCTGTTTATCACTGTCATGGCCGACATCGTGATTCACAACTATATGCAACTGTACCACCTACCCTATATCGGCGGGTACGGATTTCCGTTGATGATTCTTGCCCTGCTATTCATTCTGGCCGGACGCTTTGCCGAGGCACGTAACGAAGCCGAGGACCTGAACATCAACCTGGAACAGAAGGTAGAAAAACGGACCGAAGAGCTGGCGCATACAAATCTCACATTGCAGGCTACCCTTGATCAACTGCAGGTAGCCCAGCACATCGCGGCCAAGGACATGGCTATGGCAGTGCGGGTGCAGCAGAGTTTTTATCCAGAGAGAGCTCCCCGAACCCACCGCTGGGATACCGGACTGGTTTTTCAGCCGGCCAACGGGGTAGCCGGTGATCTGTACGATTTTTTCATTGAAGGGAAGGAGCTGTACGGCACGGCGCTGTTTGACGTTTCCGGACACGGCATATCCAGCGGTCTGGTAGCAATGCTGGCCAAGGCGATTATCGCCCGCAACTTTATACGCCGCAACGGCGACAGGCTCTCGTCCATTACCCACTCCATCAACTCAGAGCTGATCAGCCAGAAGGGGGAAATCGAGAATTATGTGACCGGTATTCTGGTTCGCATGGATGATGAAGGGCAGTCCGCGCTGGTGGAGTTTGTGAATGCCGGTCACACCCAGCCGCTGGTTGCCAAGGCAGGAACCGGCAAGATCCACGATCTGGGGTCGCACAGCCGGCAGGGCAGCATCCTCGGAATTCCCGATCTGCCGACGCAGTACCCGACTATGCGCATGAAGATGGAGCCTGGCGATGTGCTGTTACTTTACTCTGATGCACTAAGCGAGACAATGAATCACGAGGGCCGGGAGTTCGGCAGCGAAGGAATCCGCCAGGCGCTGGGAGCTGTGGTTACCAAAGAGAAAGCTGGCGGAGGAGAGGCTCCGGTAAACTCCACTCCGGCTGCCCAGCAGATTGCTGACTCTCTGGAGGCGGCAGTACGCCGATATGCCGGTCTGAAATCTGACGAACCATTGAAGGACGACCTGACAATTATTGTACTTCGGCGGCGGTAAGCCTACAAGACGCCCCGGCCACAGCTCACAGGTGTTTTTCGAACACCCGGCGGTAGTGGAACCCGTAAATAGCCAGGGTTGTGGCCAGCGGGAAACAGCGGGGGCGCCGGAAGAGGGCCCACAGCATCAGCTTCCAGTACTGCACCCGTTCCTTACCGATTACCCCCAGTACCAGGATTGACTTCAAGATCGCCTTGATATGCATGGGTCGCAGTCGAAAGATCGGCCGGGCCGGCGGGGTGTACTCCTGCAGGAACTGTTTG
>JAASTM010000415.1 GCA_021767325.1 Spirochaetales bacterium | reverse complement strand
TCGGTGCGATAGTTCATCTCCTCGACGTGTGTGCACAGAGTAATATCTGCCGCCTGGGCCAGGGGGCAGTCGTTCGAACCGGTCAGCGCGATTACCATGGCAGTTGCGCTGGCTTTTTGAGCCTGCACTACAATATCCTTGGTTTCACCGGTATGCGAAATGCAAAAGAGTACATCCCCATCGCGCAGGTTGCTGAGTACAACTGCATTCACATGCGAATCTGTAGAGAAGTAGGCGTCCAATCCGATTGCGTTGAACTTGAAAAAGGCATCGGAGGCTATCGCGGCAGAGGCCGCATAGCCCAGACAAAAAATCCGTTTTGAGTTATACAAGGCCTCTACTGCTTTCTCTAAAATTTTGTCCTCTAAATAGGCTAAGTTTTCCTGTAGTCCGCGAATGGAGCCCTGGAAGACCCTCTTCTTTACTTCCGCCACATCGTCGCTCTCGATGATGTCTTCGTAGGCGTGATACAGCGACTTGCCGGCAATCTCGGTAGCCAGAGTGACTTTGAAGTCGTGATAGTTGGAAAACCCCAACAGTCGGTAAAACCGCACCAAAGTGGATTCGCTCTTGATTCCGGTACTGTTTGCCAGCTTGGTGATAGACATCTTGAAGGCCTCTTCCGGATTTTTGAGAATGAACTTGGCAATTTTTTGCTGCACCGGAGTCATATCCTTCAACTTCTCCCGAATCGTAGGAATAACCGGCGGCACATCGAAAGAAATATTTTTTTCTTTATTCATTTAATAAGCTTTCCTAAGAAAAAATTTCTTTTTACAGTATCAGTGTAGGACGACTTTTCCCATCTGTCAAGAACTAATATATTTGCGCGGCTCTTGAAACTCTACTAAGCTTTAAGTAAGTGAGTATGAAACTACACACCGGTTTTATCAAACTTGGCCATCTCACCCTCGTCTTTCTGCGCACCTACGGACGGCTGACTATAATGGTGGCGCAGGCGGCGGTGGCACTGCGGCGGATGCCGCGCTATTTCGAGCAGATTGTCGAGCAGTACATCTATATTGGCAAGCGGTCGATGCCGCTCATCTTTGTGGCTTCGATTTTTATGGGCCTGCTGATGGGGGTGCAGATCGGTACCCAGATGAGCGAAACCACACCGGCCTGGGTGGAGGGCGGCCTGATCCTCAGGACGGTGCTGCTGGAAATGGGGCCCATCATTATGGGAATCGTCTTGGCCGGGCGGGTAGGCTCGGGCATCGCCTCGGAGCTGGGGACCATGCAGATCACCGAGCAGGTGGATGCCCTGCGCACCATGGGAATCAATCCGATCGAGTACCTGGTGATGCCGCGCATTTTGAGCGGAGTAGTGGCCTTTACCATGATGATCGTTTTCTTCGATTTTCTGGCAATCATGGCCTCTTTTGTGTCATCCTATTTTACAATCGACATGACCTGGACCGGTTTTGTAAAGGGAATGCGGCATAGCTATGTGCAAAGCGATGTATATACCACTCTCATAAAAGCCTCGATATTCGGCTTTTTAGTAACTGCCTTCGGCACCTTTTTCGGGCTGCAGACCCGGGCCGGAGCCAAGGGGGTCGGCAGCAACACCACCAAGGCGGTCATCTGGGCCTCGATTGCTATTATTGTGCTGGACTATGTGATATCGGCGATGCTGTATATGGTGTGGTGAGTATGATCGAGATCAGAGAGATACGAAAGGCCTTTGAAACCCGTGTGGTACTCGACGGGATTGACCTGGACCTGCAGAAAGGGGAAACCCTGACGGTTATGGGCATCAGCGGCTGCGGAAAAACTACGCTCCTGAAGCTGGTCATCGGATTGATCGGTTCCGATGCCGGATCGATTAAGGTTGACGGACAGGAGGTGACCAGTCTGACCGAGAAGCAGTTCAACAGTACCATCCGCCGCAGGATGACCATGGTCTTTCAGCAGGGCGCCTTGTGGGATTCAAAGACAGTCGGCCAAAACATCGATTTGGCCCTGAATATCCGTGAGGGCCTCTCGGAACCGGAGCGGCGCGACTTGATACGGGAGAGCCTGCAGCGGGTCAGCATGGAGGGAACCGAAGACATGTATCCGGAGGAGCTGAGCGGCGGGATGATCAAGCGGGCGGCCATTGCACGGGCAATTGCTCCCCAGCCGGAGTACCTGCTGTACGACGAACCGACCACCGGTCTCGATCCGGTGCTGTCAAGGAAAATTTCAGATCTGATTATCAAGCTGGATGAAGAGCTGCAGACCAGCTCGATGGTCATCAGCCATGACATTAGTTCGATTCCCAACTTTTCCGACCGGATCGCGATGATGCATGCCGGACGGATTGTGCTCACCTGTCCGGCCGATCAAATGTGGAACCAGGAAAATGAGGTATTCAACGACTTTCTTTACGGCACAATGGAGAATGTATGAAAGAGAAGCGCAGTGAACTATTTATCGGAATATCGATTACCCTGGCGACAGTCATTGTAATCTTCGGAATGCTGTTTTTAGAGCGGGCCACTATCTTCTCGCAGGGACTCACCATCAATATGGTGGTGGAGAACGCCCAGGGAATCGGCAAGGGCTCCGAAGTACAGTACCGCGGCGTAAAAGTGGGGACCGTCACCGCCATCAAAGTGCAGCCGGAGCAGGTGGTAGTCGAGCTGCAGGTAGAGGATGTCACCGAAATACCGGACGACTCCAGCTTTCGCATCGGGCGGATGGACCTGCTCGGCGGGAAAGCTGTACGCATAGAACCGGGCAGTTCGACCGAACACCTGGCCAACCGGGCCAGGGTACAGGGCAGTGCGGGCGGCGGCATCATCGAGGGGCTGACCGGTTTAACCGACAACCTCAGTTCCCAGCTCGGCGGAGTGGAGGCGCAGCTGAGCACGCTTCTGGAAAACGTAAATGCGCTCCTGGGCAGTGAGACCCACAACCAGCTGCTGGCCCTTTTGCAGGAATCGCGCAGTGCCGCCGACGAGGTGGAAACCTCCGTGGCGGAGAACAGCACGGCACTGAAACGGACCCTCGACGCCCTGAAGCAGATTCCCGAAGAAAACCGCGAGCCTTTGAATGCCACCATCACTCAGCTGGAGGCGGGCACCGAAAACCTGGACGCCACAGTGCGAAAGATTGAATCGGTGAGCGGACGCTTGGACGAACTGCTGCGCCGGATCGAAGCGGGCCAGGGCACAATGGGCAGCGTGATGGAGGACGAAGAGCTCTACAGCCGTTTAATACGTTCTCTTGAAGAGGTCGAAACGCTGGTGAAAGATATTCAGGAGAACCCCGATAAATACATGTCGGTGCAGCTGTTTTAGAGGTAAGGTGCTTACTCCTTCACCCCTCCGGCTGCCAGGCCGCCGGCCAGGTTGCGCTGGAAGGCCATAAACAGAACGATGACCGGGGTTGCGGTGAGCACCGAAGCGGCCATAATGCGGTCCCAGATGGCGTTTTTACTGGTGAAGAGCGCCTTCAGGCCCATCGGCAG
>JAASTM010000414.1 GCA_021767325.1 Spirochaetales bacterium | reverse complement strand
GAGAAGGCGGTGAGGAGGATTTTTTCCCGCCGGAAGAGGCTGCACCGGGAGAAGAAACCGAAGGTGAAACCGAAGAGGAGGCCGGGGAGGAGCCCCGTTCCAAAGCGCGGCCCATTCTGGTAGCCCTCTTAGTTATACTGGCACTCGCTCTGATTGGTGCACTGCTGTATCTGTTCGTGTTTATGGCGGCCGATGAAGAGGCAACACCGCAGCTGCAGGCCCAGCAGGAACAGGAGCAAGCGCAGGAGCAGCCGGCCGATGAACCGGCCCAAGAGCAGCCGGAGCTTACCGAGACGCAGCCCCGGGATGAAGAGCCTGCCGGAAGCGGGCAAGCCGGTGCCGAGGCGGAGCCGTCGGCCGGTGTGAGCGCCGGTGAAGACGAGGCGGTGGTGACACCGAGCCGGGAACAGGTAGAGTTTACCGGCGGGGTATGGTACAAAATCAGGTGGGGTGATACACTCTGGGAGATTTCATCCAGCTTTTACGACAACCCTTGGTTATATGATCAGATCGCAGAAGAAAACGAAATACGTAACCCGGACGTCATCTACGCAGAAAACAGCATCTTTATTCCAAAAAAGAAGTAGCCTTTTACTGCTGCTGCTATTGCTCTGTCTCGGGCCGTTGGCGGCGCGTGATCGCAGCGAAGCGAACCTTCAAAATTTAATCGATTCTCTCCATTTAAAGGAACCTTATCAGACCGAAGCGCTGTTCGAGAATATCGCCTCCGGAGCTCTGGGACCCGAGGTGGTGGACCGTTACAGTCCGCAGGCGGCTCTGTTTCTGGGCATCCACGCGGAACAGAAGGAGCATTTCGAGGCTGCCGAGCGGCTGTTGGCGTATGCGGCTGGCAAGCCTGATACCGGACTGCACAGACATGCAGTGGAGCAGCACCTGCAGCTGCTGGCGCATCTCGGTAAATGGAATGAACTGCTCGATTCCTTCGAGACCGCCCGGCGACGCGGGGCGGTGGGATCACTGGCGGTAGTCGAGTATGTTTCGGCTTTGTTGGAGGTGGAGCGCTTTGACCGACTCAAGCCGGCAATTGAGCAGTACCGCAGATGGATCGCCGCCGAAGCCCCCTCCGATCTGCAGGCCAGGTTTCGGTTGGTCGAAGTGAAGCTGGGACGCCGCACCGGTCACCCGGATTGGCCGGCTCAGCTCTTGGATCTGGTTACCAGCTTTCCCCGGGAAGAGCTGCCTCTGGAGCTGTTCGTGGATGCGGGCGAACTGAATTTAGCCGCGTTACCGCAGGAGCAGTTTTCGGCGGCGGAACGGAGCCTGTTGCTGGCAAAATACGCCTACGGGCGCCGGCAGTATGGCACCGCTTTTATTCACTATCACGATTTTATGGGTTCGGCGGCCGGGCAATATGAGCTGCTGAGCGGAGTCGTCACTGACGAGTTTGCCCTGAGCGGTCTGTACGCCGGGCGCACCTGGGAGGCTTATGCCGACGCCGAGCGGGTCCGCCGCAGCCTGGAAGAGCGCCTCGCTGAGATTGAAGAGGCCGGTGAAAAGACCGGGGCCGAGGAGGCGCTGTTCTGGATGTTGGAGACCGAGGGTTACCTGAGCCGTAAGCTGGGACGCTTTTCCTGGGCGGAGGGGCTCTACTCGCGGGCGCTGAAAATTGCCCCGGAGGCGGAACAGCAGCGAATATTGTGGTATATTTTCGACTGTGTGTTCCGATCGAACACCGCTGCGGCGGTCTCGCGACTGCCGGAAGCAGCTGCCGAGTGGGATGATCCGAACTACTTTACCGACGTGGTGTACAACCTGATCGACCGCTTGATCAGCCGGCGGCAGTGGGAGCAGATTGCCGAGATAGCCGACGGTCTGGAACAGACCGCCCCCGGGGTGGCCGGAGCCCGGGCCGCCTACATTGCTGGACGGGCGGCGGAGAGCGGCTTGCTGGAGGCCGATGAAGGGCAGATTAGGCGCTGGTTTCAGACCGCCCTGCGCAGTTCATGGGGTACCGGGGCCGGTTTGTATTACCGTCTGATGTCGGCGGCTGCGCTGCAGCGGCACGGGGTGGAGACCGATGTTATGCAGCCGGCGGATTTCTGCCGGATTCTACCGGTTCGGACGCAGCGCAGCGGAGCCACCCGCAGCTGGAAGGCCTCCGGGCAGGACGCGCTGATCGACGGGTATGTGAAGTTCGGCCTGGCGGCCGAGGCGTACCGGCGCTGGGGGACCGACCGCCGCTATGTGGACGGCCTGCAGCTGCCGACGGTACGCCGGTGGACGGCGGCCCTGCAGGCGGAGCAGATGTATCTGGAGTCGATCCGCATGTTCAGCCGCTACTGCCGGGATACCCGGGCCGAGATGGGCGGAGAGGATGTGAAACTCCTGTATCCGGCGGCTTATGAGGAGTTTATCGAACCGCTGACCGGCGAGTACGATCTGCCCTCGTACCTGTTTTACGCGCTGGTGCGGGAGGAGAGCCTCTTTGATGCGGATATTTCCTCGTCGGCCGGGGCGATCGGCCTGAGCCAGTTGATGCCTTCCACCGCCGAAGATGTGGCCGGGCGGATCGGTGTACGCGCGACTGATTTAACCGACCCGCACCTGAATCTGCGGCTGGGGTCCTGGTACCTGGCCCACCTAATCGGGCGCACCGAAAACGTCAGCCAGGCCCTGTTTGCCTACAACGGCGGCATTACGCGGGTGCGCCGCTGGGTACGGCAATCCGACGGTTTGGACGGAGATCTGGTGTTGGAGCTGATTCCCTTTCAGGAGACTTCGCATTACGGGCGCAAGGTACTTGTGGCGGCAGTGATGTACGGGCACTTTTATCAGGGCATCGAGCTGAACAAACTGGTGGAGTCATTTTTTTAGGCGCCAAGGCGCTGTGTGAGTGTATCTTTTATAATTAAAATGCCAAGGAGAGGATATGTCCTTCATCCAATCGATTGTTTTGGGCGCGCTGCAGGGCGTGACCGAGTTCCTGCCGGTGTCCAGCAGCGGGCACCTGGTGGTGTTTAAACGCTTCATGGCGCTGGACGAGGTGCCGATGTTGTTCGACGTGCTGCTGCACGTGGCCACGCTGTTCGTGGTGCTGATCGTGTTTCGCGACCGGGTGGGTAAGATTCTGGTGTCGCTGGGGCGCGGGTTGATCGGGCGGCGGAATGACGAGGACCGCGAAAATCTGCGGCTGTTTGGTGTGATCATGGTGTCGACGGTGATTACCGGCGTGATGGGGCTGGGTATCGAGACGCTGGACCCGGGTTCGAATATCAAGCTGGTGTCGGCCCTGTTTATCGTGACGGGGCTGATTCTGATCTGGACGCGCTATATGCAGGGATCCGTCAATTACGGGACCATTGGTGTGAAGCAGGGGCTGATTACCGGTTTCGGGCAGGGTCTGGGCGTGTTTCCGGGGATTTCCCGGTCGGGGATTACCATCTCGGCGGCTCTGCTGGCGGGGATGAACCGTGAGAAGGCCGGTGAGTACAGTTTTCTGATTT
>JAASTM010000413.1 GCA_021767325.1 Spirochaetales bacterium | reverse complement strand
CAGCAGGAGCTGCACATGGCGGTGCTGTTTATAACTCACGACCTGTCGATAGTAAAACGGATCGCCGACCGGGTAGCTGTAATGCAGGACGGGCACATCGTCGAAACTGCCGACACTCGCACGATCTTTACAAGACCAAGACATGAGTATACCCGGGCGCTTATCGATGCCGAACTCGATACTGCTCCGCCCCCACCCCCGGAAGTACAGGAGAGCCTGGTAAAAATCGACAACCTGAAAGTCTGGTTCCCCATTCAGAGGGGCTTTTTCAGAATAACAAAGGGCCACATCAAAGCCGTCGACGGCATAGACCTGGAGCTGAAGCGGGGACAGTCACTGGGGGTTGTAGGTGAAAGCGGAAGCGGAAAGACAACCCTCGGTAAAGCCCTACTGCGGCTGGAGAAGAGTGAAGGTTCAATTCTGTTCGGGAGCACCCCCGTCAATGAACTGAGCGAGAAACAGCTGCGGCCCCTGCGCCGTTCCATGCAGGTGATATTCCAGGACCCTTACGGCAGTCTGAGTCCGAGAATGTCGGTGGAACAGATTATCGGCGAGGGGCTGGATCTGCATAAAATCGTCGCAAAAGATGAACGGGAGACCCGTATCATTGCAGCCATGGAAGAGGTAGGACTCGATCCGGAAACCCGTTTTCGCTACCCCAACGAGTTCTCGGGAGGCCAGCGCCAGCGGGTAGCCCTGGCCCGGGCCTTGGTCCTCAAGCCGGACTTCATCGTACTGGACGAGCCGACCTCCTCGCTGGACCGTTCGATACAGTTTCAGGTGGTAGATCTGCTGAGAAAACTGCAGGAACGACACGGTCTGACCTACATGTTCATCAGCCACGACCTGAAGGTTGTGAAAAGCCTCTGCCATGAGATTGTGATAATGCGGGCGGGAAAAATAGTTGAACGCGGCCCGGCGGAGGACATTTTCACGAGGCCGCAGCACGAGTACACCCGCCAACTCCTGGCCACCGCCTTCAACTAAAACCGGTCGGAAGTACTATCCCTGCGGCAGAATTTGGCTGAGGAACTCCTGCGTACGGGCGTGTTCCGGTGAAGAAAACATCTTATCCGGGGTTCCCTCCTCCAAAATAAGCCCTTCGTCCATGAAAATGACACGGTCGGCCGCCTCTTTGGCAAACCACATCTCGTGGGTAACCACCACCATCGTCATCCCCTCTTCACCGAGCTCTTCCATTACACTGATTACCTCTCCGACCAACTCCGGGTCGAGGGCGCTGGTCGGCTCATCGAACAGCATCACCTTCGGCTGCATAGCCAGGGCCCGGGCGATTGCCACCCGCTGCTTCTGGCCGCCCGATAGCATTTCCGGGTACACTTCGGCCTTGTCCTCCAGACCGACTTTCTCCAGCAGCTGTACTCCCAGCTCCCGGGCCTCACGCTTTGGCATTCCCTTCACATGAACCGGCCCTTCGATCACATTACCGATCACCGACATGTGCGGAAACAGGTTGAAGTGCTGAAACACCATACCGACATCCTGCCGGATACGGTTAAGAACCTTATTTACCGGCCGAATGTGCTCTCCGTCCAGATATATGTTTCCCTTCTGAGCATATTCGAGGAAATTCACGCAGCGCAGCAGGGTACTTTTTCCTGAACCGCTGGCGCCGATTACCACCACGACTTCGCTCTCGGCCACATCAATGCTGATATCCTTCAGCACCTGTAGGTCGCCGAACCACTTTTCCAGATGTTCAATTCTCAAAATCGGATCTTTTAATCTAGTCATGATCACTCACCTTCAACCTTTGCTCCAGCCGGTGCACCGCATAGGTAAGCACGCTGGTCATAATCAAGTACCACAGAGCAACTATGATCAGCATTTCCATGTACATAAATGTGGATGATCCCATCTGCCGGCCCCGCAGCAGCAGTTCTGGTACCGCAATGGTACTTGCCAGAGAACTGTCTTTGAGGGCGATAATAAACTGATTACCCAAGGGCGGTACCGCCCGTTTGAAAGCCTGCGGAAGGATTATTCGCCACATCGCCTTGCGGTGGGTCATTCCCAGAGAACGGGCAGCTTCCATCTGTCCGTAGTGAATCGACTGAATTGCACCGCGGAATATCTCACCTATATAGGCTCCATTGTGCACTCCGAGGGCAATAATCGCCGAAGGAAACGGCGGAATGGTAACAATCGAGGTGAGTCCGTAATAGATAATAAACAGCTGCAGCAGCAGCGGTGTTCCGCGGATAATAAAGATATATCCGGAGGCTATTTTTGATGTGATTTTGTGTTGCGAGAGTTTTCCCAGCGCAACAATAAGGCCCAACACCAGACCGGTAAGAATGCCGAGAGTGGTGATTTCCAGGGTAAGAAGAGCCGCATCCCGGAAAAGAAAAAACTTTTCCGGGATAACGCTAAAATCCCAAGGTATTACATTACTCAAGATCTTACTCCACAGTTATATCCTGTCCGCCAAACCATTTCTCGCTAATACCGGTGAGAGTACCGTCGGCTCGCATTTCGGACAGAACAGCATTCACCTGCTGACGCAGCTCATCGTCATCATCCTGAAATGCAATTCCCATAGTTTCGGTCCGCAGAGTAGATCCGACCAGGGTAAGCTGATCGCCCTGCTTGAGCTCAGAAATTGCATTCAATCCTACAATTCGGTCTGTCAGCACACCGTCCACACGTCCGTTCAGCAGCTCGAGCAGCGTCTGGGTATCATCTTCGTACAGTTTCACCTGTACGCCGAGTTTCTCGGCATCCTGCTCAAAAGTAGTACCGGTCACCAGGCCGATTACCGAGTCTGAGGTGAGGTCCTGGGGACCGCTGATGCTGCTGTCCTTACGAACTATCAACTGCGGACCTGAATAGTAATACGGATCGGAAAAATCGACGACTTTCTCACGCTCTTCGGTGATTGCCATACTGCCGAGAATACCGTCATAACGTCCGGCCCGCAGCCCTTCAATAATACCGTCCCAAGCGGTCGTCTTGTACTCGAGCTCTTTGTCCATTCGTTTCGCGATTTCAGCGGCAACATCGACATCAAACCCGATTACATCGCCTTCCTCGGTAATGAAGTTGAATGGCGGATAGCCGCCAGAACCGGCAAAACTGATGCTGTCTCCCGCTTCCTGCTGTCCTCCAGCCAGAAGCACAGCTGCGGGGGTCAGCAGCATTATCAGTGCAAATATTCCAAAGATTGTTAGCTTTTTCATCTCTCCTCCTTAAAGGTAAATGTTATTTTCTTTAGAATACTAAGCAATTTTTCAAAAAAAGGCAAGTAACAGGCCGGGATATTTTACAGTAAAAAGAGACTTATAGTCATATTTAGTAAGATATTAATACTTCTTTTAGTGATATTTAATCTTTTAACTCTAATATTTTCTGTTCTACCCTAATCAACTTTTCAAGGTTTAGAAAAACCGAAGACAAGCATAGGATATTTCAGATTGCGAAAATCAACAAAAAAAAAGCGCCCTGCT
>JAASTM010000412.1 GCA_021767325.1 Spirochaetales bacterium | reverse complement strand
CCGGTGGTCTGAACCGGGGTCTGGAAGCCTTTGCGTGAGGTCGGCGAGGCCTGCCCCTTGGTCAGGCCGTAGACCATGTTGTTGTGCACTATGACGGTGATGTCGAGGTCGCGGCGGATGGCGTGCAGCAGATGGTTGCCGCCTTCGCCATACATGTCGCCGTCGCTGCTTTCTACCACCACTGTTAATTCGGGATTGGCCAGTTTGATGCCGGTAGCGGCGGGCAGGGCGCGTCCGTGCAGGCCGTTGAAAAAACTGACATCCAGGTAGTGCGGCGATTTGGCCGCCTGTCCGATTCCGGAGACCATGACCAGGTTCTTTTTGTCGATTTCCAGCTCCTGATACACCTGATCCATGGTTTTTCGAATGGCGAAGTTCCCGCAGCCGGGACACCAGGCTATTTCGGTATCGTTATTCAGATAAGTTATGTCACTCATATTACACTCCCGCTCTCTGTGTGATTTCTGCCTGCAGCTCTTCGACTGAAAAGGGGATGCCGTTGTATTTCAGCACCTTTTCGTCGACGCGGCGGCCGGTCTGGTTCCACAGCAGCTCTGCGAACTGACCGCCGGCGTTGTTCTCGACCACCATAGTCGTGTCGGCCTGATCGAGGTAGCCGCCGATGCTTTGGTGCAGTGGATAGAGCTGCGGTACGTGCAGCAGCGCGATTTTCTTGCTGTCGATTTTCTGCAGCGCCTCGGCGGCGGTATTGCGGTTGGAGCCCCAGCTGATGACCAACACCGAGTAGTCGTCAGGGCCGACCAGTTCCGGCGGTAGGGCGGCCTCCTGCAGCAGCTGCCGCTTCCTTAAGTAGCGTTTTTCTACCATTTTCGGGCGTATGCCCACTACATCCTCGGTAATGAAGCCGTCCTGATTGTGTTCGTCGCTGTCCAGCCTGACCCGGCCGTCTCCATACCCCGGAATGCCGCGCGGCGAGACACCGTTTTCGGTGAGTTCGTAGCGGCGGTAGGGGCGGTCGGTTTCTACTATGTGCTGCTCCGGTTCGGATTCCTCGATTTCCAGGCGCGGCGTATCGTAGAAGGAGTCGACAAAGTACTGGTCGGTGAGCACGAAGACCGGCACTTGATAGCGGTCGGCGATCTCGAAGGCATCCCGGGCGAGCCGGAAGGCTTCTGCGGTTGTTCCCGGGGCAAGAATTACCCGCGGGAACTCGCCGTGGCCGGCGTGTAGCACCAGGTTCAGGTCTTCCTGGCCGGTGCGGGTCGGCAGGCCGGTAGCCGGACCGGGGCGCTGGGCTATATGCAGCACCATGGGGCTCTCGAGCATGGCCGCCAGGCTGGTACCTTCTGTCATCAGGGCGAAGCCTCCGCCGGAGGTGGTAATCATCGCCCGGCCCCCGGCGTACCATCCGCCGATGGCCATATTTATAGCGGCAATTTCGCTTTCCGCCTGTTCAACCACTATACCCATCGGTTCGGCGTATCCGGCCATTGAAACGAGTACCCCGGTGGAGGGGGACATCGGATAGGCCGATACAAAATTGCATCCCCCGGCCAGGGCTCCCAGGGCGACTGCGTTGGTTCCGCTAAGAAGCATGCGGCTTGCGGTCTGATCGGTTTTCGATATCTCGATTGAATAGCTCTTGCCGAGCTCCTGACCCCGGCGATAGCCAGCCTGCAGGGCCTGGCGGTTTTTCTCCACCACATCCTCACCTTTAGAGGCAAATACTTCGGCGATGTACTCTTCCACCAGCTGCTCGTTCAGCTTCAGCAAACCGCTGATCAGTCCCACTGCAACCGTGTTGGAATAGAGTTTATTCCCGATCTCTTTGGCGATGTCTGAAAACGGCACATCGATAATCTTCTCGTACTCCAGCTCCTCTTGTTCACCGATAATGATAGTGTCTTCATTAATTCGCTTTTCCAGAAAAGGAGTAAGTCCCTTCTTAAGCGGAATAAATATGTCGATGGTATCCACATAGGCGTGTCCTCCCTGTGAACTCACTCTTATTTCGGTTGAGTTCATCCCGCCGCGCACACGGGACATAAACTCCTTGGTGGTGAACACGTGGTACCCGTCCTCTTTGATGATGTGGGTGAGGATCTTCTGTATTGATTGGATCCCCTGTCCGGCAGCGCCTGCCAGTACGATCGACACTTCGTCTTTTACAGTTTTTTCATTTTTCATGTACGCCTTCCTTTCTTACATGGTAAAAAACAGCTTATAATGTCTGTAGTGTTAAAAATCTTGTGGTAAGCGGTTCAGAACCCCCATATATAGTGCCGTACCGCTTAACTGAGTACTATATGTAGTGTGTTCGGAGTGGAGCCCACAAGTTTTTTAACACTACATAAAGTGTAGTAATGCAGTGTACGAAAGTAAAGGGACAGGTTTGAGTCGGCATGCTGAATAGGTTTTTCAAACACATAATCGGTGGCAGGATAGCTGCGGAGTTCTTCAACCGGGATATCTGGGCCAACTTCGAGGTCGCGGCGGTACTGCTGTCGGCGGCCGGTAAATTCGTCTTCATCGACTGGCTGCAGCAGGATATGTGGTTCGCCCTGGCAGCCGGCGGGGCCTGGATCTACTATATTGTCGCGCGGATTCGCCGCCGGCCCCAGCTCATACACTCCTGGGGATTTTCTTCTGGGAACCTCAAGAAGACCTTCTTGATCGTGATGCCGGTTACCGCTGCAGCAATTGCCGGGGCGGCGGTGTACGGATTTGTCAACGGGACGCTGCTGCTGCATTGGCACATGTGGATAATCTTTCTGCTCTATCCGGCCTGGGGAGTTATTCAGCAGTTTCTGCTGGTGGTGCTGGTGGCTGGGAACCTGGACCGGATGAGCCGTGGAAAATTTCCGCGGCTGTTCATCGTACTGCCGACGGCAGTGCTGTTTTCGATCGTACACATCCCGGTGCCGGTACTGATGATTGTGACCTTCTTTATGGGCTGTTTTACCACCACCATGTACCTCCGCTATCGCTCGGTCTGGGCTCTGGGGGTATTTCACGGCCTGTTCGCCACTGCGCTCTACTTTTTCGTGATGGGTCAGGATCCGCTGCAGGGGTTTTTACAAGCTGCGCTCTGAGGGTGTACAATGGGAGACAGAATGAGTGAAGCAGAAGTACAGAACGATTGGCTGCCTCTAGATAATGCCGCCAAGATATATCCCTCGACCGCTTCCGAAGAATCACCGGCTGAGTTTCGGATAGCATTTACTCTCAAGGAGCCGGTACGCCTGCTGTGGCTGCAGCAGGCACTGGAGCGGATCATGCCGCGCTTTCCCTATTTCCAAGTGCATTTGCGGCGGGGTTTTTTCTGGTACTACCTGCAGCGCAGCGAGGTGGTGCCGCCGGTTGAACTGATGCGGAATGTGCCGGGTACTATTATCTCCTTGAAGGAGAGGACGGCTCCCCTGATCCGGGTCAGCGCCCGCGAAAAGACGGTGGCGGTGGATTATTCGCACATTCTCACCGACGGGAACGGGGGAACCCGCTTCCTGTTGAGT
>JAASTM010000411.1 GCA_021767325.1 Spirochaetales bacterium | reverse complement strand
TACCGCTCAATTCGATGCCCTTCGTAGGGCATGGCACCCTGCGCTTCGCGGTCAAGGGCGACAGTTCGTCGCCCCTGGAGCCGGCTGAAATGAAGCAGATGGAGGCCTTGCTGGAGCGGGCCTTTGAGGAAGGCGCGGCCGGGCTCTCCCTCGGCCTGATTTACGTACCGGCTCTGTGCGCCGGCCGGCAAGAACTGCGCCGGATCGCCGAAACCGCCGCCCGCCACCACAGGATACTGGCCGTCCACATGCGCAGCGAAAGCGATGAGCTGATCGAGGCGCTGGAGGAGATGGCGAACCTGCAGTCCGAAACGGGAGTCCGCCTGCACATCAGCCATTTGAAAGCCATAGGCCGCAGGAACCAACCCAAAATCGACCAGGCCCTGCAGCTGATCGAGGAACATAATCTGAGCTTCGACAGTTACCCCTACACCTACGGTAGCACCTCGCTGCTGTCCATGCTCCCGCCGCATATATTCACCGGAACATCGGTGCAGGCCGCGCTCTCACAACTTTCAGACCAGCAGGTACGCAAGGCCTTGAGTGAGCTTCTCGAGGGGGTTTCCGCGCCCCCCGCGGGACTATCCTGGGATAACTTGGCGCTTTTAGTCGGCTGGGACCGGATAAAGCTCGCGTATATACCGGAGGGCCCCGATTCAGAGCTGACCGGCAGAACCCTGAGCGCGGCCGCCGAGTTGCGCGATACTTCACCCGCCGAACTCACCCTACAGTTGGCCCGCCAATACGGCGGACGGATCCGGATTATAGATGAGTTCTCGGAAGAAACCACACTAAAAAAGATCCTCAGCCATCCGGCGGGCATCGCTTCCTCGGATACGCTCCTCGGCGGCCAGCAACACCCCCGGGTAGCCGGCAGCTTTCCGCGCATCCTTTCCCGGTACACCCGCGAGCAGGGTAAGGGTCCGCTGAGCCGCGAAGAAGCGGTGCACCGTATGACCGGCCGGAGTGCGCGCGTGCTCGGCCTGAAAGACCGCGGAATAATTCAGGGCGGAATGGCTGCCGATATTGCCGTCTGGCGCCCCGATTTCTCAGACACCGCCACCCGGGAGGCCCCCGAACAGGCGGCCCGGGGCTTGCAGTACCTTTTCATCAACGGCGAATCCGTTGTTATGCCTTCGGGCAGTCGGGTTCCAGATTTACACTCAAACAGAGCCGGCCGCCTATTGACTGCCCCTGACTACATTCGACCGCAGACGGCTCTGCCCACGTAACTCGCGCCCCGCAAGCACCCGCACCGGCACAGCGCCGTAATCTTCTGCTGAAAATGCTATCGATAAATTTTTACGCAACATTCCGCAACATCAGACTTGTAAGATTTGAAATTCAGGGTTACAATCGGGTGAACCTAAAACTCAATAACAGGAGTTCATGTGATGGAAAAACTTTTCAAACTGAAGGAACACAACACTTCAGTCAAAACAGAGGTGGTAGCCGGTGTTACCACATTCCTTACCATGGCCTACATTCTGATTGTGAATCCGCAGATTCTCTCAAACACAGGTATGGACATGGGCGGCTTGTTTACTGCAACTGCACTCTCGGCAGCAATCGCTACCTTAGTGATGGCTTTTGCAGCAAACCTACCGTTTGCACTGGCACCGGGTATGGGACTGAACGCATTCTTCGCGTTTACAGTCGTATTGACCATGGGCTACTCATGGCAGTTTGCGCTAACCGCCGTTTTTCTCGAAGGTATTATCTTCATCATTCTCACTCTTCTGAATGTGCGTGAAGCAATTATCAACTGTATCCCGACCAATGTGAAACGAGCTATCTCGGTCGGTATCGGTCTCTTTATTGCCTTCATCGGACTTCAGAATGCCGGCGTTATCGTGAACGACGAAGCGACTCTGGTTGTGCTTGGTGACGTCACCAGCCCAGTCACCCTACTGGCCATAGTTGGCCTGGTAATCACCGGCGTGCTGCTGGCCTTCCGCGTGAAGGGCTCGCTACTGATCGGTATCGTAGCAACCACCATTATTGGTCTGCCCCTCGGTATTACTCAGCTCCCCTCCGGCAGCTGGGCTCCCCCTTCGCTGGCCCCGATTTTCTTCAAGTTCGATTTCTCCCAGGTTTTCACTATTGACATGCTGATCGTTCTGTTCACCTTCCTGTTCGTGGATATGTTCGATACTGTCGGAACGCTGATCGGTGTATCGACCAAAGCGGGAATAATCGACAAAGACGGTAATATCCCCAAGGTAAAGGGCGCTCTGTTCGCCGATGCTATCGGAACAACCGTGGGTGCATGTCTCGGAACCAGTACCGTAACCACCTATGTCGAAAGTGCTTCCGGCGTTGCCGAAGGCGGCCGAACCGGTATGACCGCACTCACCAGTGCAGTACTATTCCTCCTGGCGCTTTTCGTCAGCCCGCTGTTCCTGATGATCCCCGGCGCAGCTACTGCCCCGGCCCTCGTTCTGGTTGGTCTCTTTATGATGTCCCCGATTATCCACATCGATTTCGAGGATTACACCGAGGCTATTCCGGCATTTCTGACCATCATCATGATGCCCCTGGCCTACAGCATTGCCGACGGTATTATGTTCGGTATGCTCGGATACGTGGTTCTCAAACTTCTGAGCGGAAAGTCGAAAGACGTTAACTTTGTAACCATCGCTGTAGCGATTGTGTTCCTGATCAAGTTTATCGTCGGTTAGTTGACGCGCTCTGACGAGCGTGCAACCGAAAAAACGGGCTGCCTAAGAGTACTTCTCGGGCAGCCCAATTTTTTGCTTTTACGGATACATTGTCTCGGAGGCCTGCTCAACGGCGTCCACTATCTGCTGGTAGCCGGTGCAGCGGCAGAGGTTGGCGTTGATGCCCTTGCGAATCTCTTCGCGGGAGGGGCGCTTGTTCTTGAGTAGAAGTGAGTAGGCTGACAGAACCATGCCCGGCGTACAAAAACCGCACTGGATAGCCCCGGCATCGATAAATGCCTGCTGAATCGGGTGCAGGGTACCATCTTGCTGCTCCAGACCCTCGATAGTGGTAATTCGCTTGCCGGCTACACTACTGACCTTGGTGAGGCAGGAACGGCGGGCCGCATCGTCAATCAGCACCGTGCAGGCCCCGCAGGCACCGGTACCGCAGCCGTTTTTCGTTCCGGTAAGATTCAGACGCTCGCGGATATAATCCAGCAGATTCATATTCAGGTCGGACTCGCTCAAGGCGTGTTCAATTCCGTTTACGGTTAATACAGATGACTTATCTCCAGTGCTCATTTCAACTCCTCGGGGTTCACTTTAATGGGAAGATCACGGTAGCGTATACCGGTCGCGTTATACACCGCATTTGCGATGGCTGGGGCAATCAGTTCGAGGGCCGGCTCACCGATACCCTTTGCTCTGGTAGGCGACTGGGGGTCGGGGTTTTCGACTATAATGCCGGTCATATCGGGCAGTTCACGGGCTTTGGGTATCTTGTAATGATTCAGATCCATATGAACGAAC
>JAASTM010000410.1 GCA_021767325.1 Spirochaetales bacterium | reverse complement strand
AGGAGTACCAGTCGTGGATAGCTGATTACAACGAAGTGAAAGAGCTCGGCGGGCTCTACATCCTCGGTACAGAGCGTCACGAGTCGCGGCGAATCGACAACCAGCTGCGGGGCCGTTCCGGACGGCAGGGAGACCCCGGGGAGTCACGCTTCTTCCTCTCCCTCGACGACGACCTGATGCGCCTGTTTGCCAAAGACAATCTCAAGAGTCTGATGGGCAGAATAGGGATGGACAGCGGCGAGCCGATTTACCACTCCCTCATTAACAAAGCCATTGAGCGTGCCCAGAACAGGGTGGAAGAGCGCAACTTCGAAATCAGAAAGCACCTGCTCGATTTCGACGATGTGCTGAATGAACAGAGAAAATTCATCTACGATCAGCGCGATAAAATTCTCAGTGACGAGAACCTCAAAGAGCGTGTGGTCAGTACTATTCGCGGACTCACCGAAGAGGTCATTCACGACTTTACTCAAAACCGCGGCAATCTCGACACCGCATCCACCGATCTGGAGCAGGAATTTCAGGCCAAGCTGTACTACCAGCCAGATCTCAGCGGACTCGATCTTTACAAGGAGCCCGAGAGCGAGCTGGTGAACAAAATTGTAAACCGTATCGACCGGGAGATTCAGGAAAAAATCGATGCGGTCGGGGTTCAGCAGTTCAACGATTTTATCCGCTACAACTATCTGCGGCAGATCGACCAGCGCTGGCAGGATCACCTGGACGAGCTGGAGGCGCTGCGGGAAGCGGTATATCTGCGGACCTATGGCCAGAAGAATCCGCTTCTGGAGTACAAGCTGGAAGGCTTCGATATCTTCGACACTCTCATATATAACATCAGAACTCAGATTGCCCGCATGGTAGTGAATGTAGAAATCAAACAACCGGAACAGGCTCGCCGACGCCAGCCGGTGGCGGCGGCACGTACCGCCAGCCATACGCAGCTGGGACAGTTTGCTGGCGGAGCTCCCGCTGCCGCCGGTGGAGGCGGAGCCTCACAGCCGCAGGGTGCCCAGGTGAAACGTACCGTTCCCAAGGTGGGGCGTAACGATCCCTGCCCCTGCGGCAGCGGTAAAAAGTACAAGCACTGCCACGGGAGATAGGGGGCTATTTGTACAGGTAGCCCCCCAGCGGGTTAACGGGAATATTGTTCTTGTACAGAGAGAAATGGAGGTGAGAACCGGTGCTGCGACCGCTGTTGCCCATCGAGCCGATCCGCTGCCCCTGAGCTATATACTGGTTCCGGTTGACATCTATAGTGCTCAGATGGCCGTACAGGGTCTGAAAGCCGTGGTTATGTTTCACGACCACATACTTGCCGTATCCCCGGGGCTGATTGCCGACTGCAACGACTCGTCCGGCCATTGAGGCTTTAATCGCTGTACCGGTCCGATTGGCCAGGTCTACACCGTAGTGCATACGGCGAACACCGGTAAAAGGATCGTTCCGGTAACCAAAACCGGAAGTCAGCCGGCCTGCGGTGGGGTAAATGAACAGCGTCCCCATCGCTTTTTTATACTCGTATTCACTTATTTCAGCACCCGGGATGAACAGCTTCTGCCCCGGTTGAATGAGTGCTGTCTGCAGGTCATTTGCATCCAGAATATTTTCCAGGGTTACATTGTAGCGCCCGGCAATTTTCTCCAGAGAATCTCCCCGTTGGACCGTGTACGGGACCCCGTCAATATCGGGTATAGTTATTTCACTTCCGGCCATCAGCCGGCGTACATCATCGATTTTGTTGAAGCTTATCAGTGTCCCCACATCAAGATTGTGGTCAGCGGCGATTTCCGAAAGGGTATCCCCTCGCCGGACCGTATATGTGCGGGTTGATACCGAGGTGACGATCGGCCGTTCCGGAAAACGGATGTCTCCCGAACCCCGGGCCTCGGACTCCGGAGAGGCATAGGCCAGCATTTCGCCGGTGATGGTACTGTCACTCTGCGGCAATACCGGATCGAACTCCAATGCCCGGCTCTGGTTGTGCATCACCTGAAAGGACCACACCGAGAGCACCATTACCAGCAGCACCGCTGCGCCTATAAGGGGCCACTTTCCGTCGAGGTTCTTCAGTTTCGTAAAGCGCGGGAAATTCAAGTCAGGTAGTTGCGGAACAAGCGACTTAAACTTCCATTTGCGAACGGATTGACGCTTGAGAAGTGAATCCTTCTCCACCGGGACGGCCCGCCGGGATACTCGTTTGTTTCTGTATCTCTGGTTGTTAAACACTGTTATGCTCATATCTCTTAATATCCATATCGACAAAACGCAAGCTTCATATTAATATTTTTGTAGCTATGAGATCACCGTTCACGCATATACTGCTGACAGCTTTAGGCGTCTGTGTAGTAGCTCTCGCATTATATGACGTTAAGTATATAGAGGGCAAATCCATGCTGCCCACACTGCACTCACATCAGACTGTATTCGTCTATCGCTGGGCGTATGGGGCACAGCCTCCCTTAATTGATAGATATTTCATTCAGTGGGGTAGAATTAAACCTCATGAGCTTGTATTCTTAAGGGACCCTGTGTACGCACTACCCGTGGTAAAACGCTGTGTAGGAGTTGGTGGAACTTCTGTAAAAAACATGGGCAGCGAACTGCTGATAGGGGAAGTTTCCATTCCCATTGGAGAGATACGGGCAAGAGAATTGCTCGATTTGGAGGCGATTCCGGAGGGGAAGGTATTCCTTCTCGGTGATAACCGCGAGGTATCTTTCGATTCACGGAGCTACGGTTTAGTGGATGCCGACCGTATCAGCGGCCGGGTATTAGGATACAACTAGGACGCGTAAAACAAGTATGTCGAAAGCTACCAAACGTTTTGGAATAGTAATTATCTTTTTTGCTGTATTTGTGCTTCTACTGGTAGCTCAGTACTTCAAGTTGATGCTATTGGAACCCGACCAGGAGATTTCTGAGCGCCCAGTACAAACCTCGGTCGAACGGGGTCCGATACTGGACAGAAACGGACGGATATTAGCTATACAGACACGTCTGTATTCAGTTACCGCCTGGGTTCCCAATATCGAGGATCCGGGCTATACCGCCGAGACACTGGCACCCCTGCTCAAACTGAATGCCGAAGAGCTCGAAACGAGAATCGAACAGAGCCGCGGGTTTCTTTATATCAAACGCAAAGTTTCCCCGAGCACCAGCGAGGAAATTCGCAGTCTCATTGAATCCCGCCAGCTCCCGGGCATCTCACTGGAACCGGAATACGGTCGTAACTATCCCGAAGAGGACCTGGCGGCGCATGTACTGGGCTATGTAGGCACCGACAATATCGGCCTTGATGGTATCGAGCTGACCTACGACGAGACCCTTTCTCCGCCTTCTGAGGAAAACTCCGCTTCAGCGATGAACTACGGCAACCAACTCTTTTTGACACTCGATCTGAATATTCAGTACATGGCCGAAGAGGTAGCCGAAAAAACCTACACCGAACACGATGCCACCTCGGTGATGGTCCT
>JAASTM010000409.1 GCA_021767325.1 Spirochaetales bacterium | reverse complement strand
TGGCGATGCAGTTCGGTTGCACCATTGGGTGTACACTACCTTTCTTGCGGGGAAGCGGGTAGGTTTCCCGGTCTATTGCATGGGCCATCTTCTCATGTAGCATTCGCTTGCCTCCCTGCTGGGAGAAACGGTCGAGGTCTACGTTGCACATTCGGAAGGTAGTCGTAAACGTTTGTGCATTTCCCGACTCCCCGGCATCTTCCAAAGGTGTCTGGAGCAAGTAGCTTAGTACTGCGTCTCCGGAACAATCCACCGCTCGTTGGGCGTTTATTCGAATAGGCCCCCCGCGGTGCCGGGCGTATAGTTCGAAATGCGGTTTACCCTCTTGCTGTTCAGCCCCGATGAGCTCCGAATGCAGTAGTACCTGTATTCCCGCTTCTTCCAACAGTTGGTCCCATAAAACCTTCAGGTATTCTGGATTGTAGGTAACTCCAGTACCAGCCCCGTAGGTATTTGCTCTGAGAAACATCTCCCCACGAGCATGTAACCGGTCTACAACTATATCCGGTATACCGCCAGCCACCTTCTTGGGTTGATCTCCGGGAGTAAAAAAGCCATAGAAAGTATCCAGGCTCTGTGTGGAAATGCCGCCGAGAAAACCGTATCGCTCAATTAAAAGCACTTTACTAGTTCCCTGTCGGGCAGCAGCCAGTGCGGCACAACAGCCGGCTGACCCCCCGCCGACAATAACCACATCGGTATTGATAAATAATTCCTGCATACTTACGGCTCCCGCTCTTGTTGTGTGCCTGCGGCGGCATAAATACGTGCCATTCTGTGGGCGTGTTCGTCGTAGGCTTGGTTGAAGAGCTTTCTCGAACGCTCCGTTCCGACTACCATCTCCCCGGTAAGCACCGGTGGGGGTGAACCAGCTTCGGTCAGTACTTGAGCCAATTCGGCTTTTACAGTGTTTATAAGGATAGTGCCTCCGACCGTTGAGACAGGGGCTACCGGTGTATCCAATCCGGGTATGTTCACAACAGCATCCCCGGCCGGAGCGCCGGTGTCTAAGACATAATCGGCAAAGTCGGTTAGTTTTTTGCCGTCTGCTCTCCGGCTGCGGGAGGCGGCCTGATGGGTGCAACTGACAATAACCGTGACGGGGATGTGATTGGTCTGGAACTGTTCGGCCATCTCGGTAGCCACGAGGGTTGTGCCGCTAGAGGACATGATCAAAGCGCTATCCTGTGAATCGAGTCCGAAATTCCTGAGGATGGTAGCCGCGAGCCCTGATACATTCTCTAAAAACATCGCCTGGCGTTGACCGTTGGCGCCCACCACAAGGTTGTGGAATGTTAGTGATAGTTCCACAATTGGATTGAAACCGGGGAAAGAACCGTATCGTGGCCACAGCTCATCTACCAGTACCCTGCTATGACCTGAACCAAATACGTGGACGCTGCGGCCGCTCAGTATTGATCCTGCAAACTGACGGGCAACAACTGATATGAAAGAGGCAATTCATGGTAAAGAGAGTGATGTGGTAATTGTTGCTCTTCCAAATCACCTACATAAAAATGCGGTCATTGAAGCTGCCCGGGCTAGAAAAGCGGTCCTCTGCACCAAACCTCTGGCTCGAACCGCCGAGGAGGCGAAGGAGATACTTGAAGAGGTAGAGAAAGCGGGAGTTTTTGCCGGCTATCTTGAAGACCTCGTGTACACGCCTAAGACCCTAAAATCACTGCAATCAGCGAAGGAAGGTGCTTTAGGCCAGATTATGTGGGTGCGCTCGCGTGAGACCCATGCCGGGCCTCACAGTGACTGGTTTTGGGATGTTGAGAAGGCCGGTGGTGGTGCCATCGTTGATATGGGGTGCCACTGTATTGAAATTACCCGTGATTTCATTGGCAAGGATGTACTTCCGGTTGAGGCCATTTGCTGGGCTGATACACTGGTGCATCCGATAGAGGCGGAAGACCACGGAATCGGGATGGTGAGATACGAGAACGGGGCGATAGGCCAGTTCGAAGTGAGTTGGGCATTCCGCGGAGGCATGGATCTACGCGATGAGGTTTCCGGAACCGAAGGTACAGTGTGGATGAACCATTTTTTACGTACCGGGTATGAGATGTTCACCAGTGGTCAGAGCGGCGGCTATGTGGCTGAAAAGGCCGAATCGGACAGCGGCTGGCTGTTTCCGGTAGGTGATGAAGTGGAGGCCTTAGGTTATGTAGATATGTTCACCGACATGTTCGAGAGTATGGATGCAGGTCGCCCTCCAATGGAAACCTTCTACGATGGGTATGTGGTAAATGCCATCATGGATGCCTGTTATAGATCGGCAGATTCAAAAAAGTGGGAACCTATTAACCTGGATATCTGGCGCGGAAAGACCGGTACTACCCGCATCAGCTCTATGCGACCGGATTATGACGGGAAAGTTCTGGTGAAGCAGGAGAAGATGCCCGACGGCAGGACCAAGCGGATTCTAAAGGATAAACAGTCCGGCGAGATGTCTCAGGAGTTTGTGGAGGAATAATATGAAGTTAGGATTTATTGGCGCAGGATTTATTTCTGGATTCCAGGCAAAGGCGATGACACAGTTGCGAGGGATCGAGGTCGGCGGAATATTGAAAAGAAGCAAATCAGAGGCGCTGGCCGAATATTGCCGCAAAAATTATTTGGGCGATCCGAAGATTTTCGATTCGGTTACTGAAATGGCCAAAGAGGTGGATATACTCGCGCTCTACGCCCCCAACCATGTACGAATTCCGGTTATGGAGGAGATTCTGGACGCAGTAAAAGCCGGTGCAGAGCTGAAAGGGTTAATTTGCGAGAAACCCTTAGGCCGGAATATGCGCGAAGCCCGTAGAATTGTAGAGCTGGGACGCGAGACCGGAGTTCCAACTGCTTATTTTGAAAACCAAATTTATATGCGCCCTTTACAGGTGCAACGACAACAGCTGCAAAAAGTACAGCAGAGTATGGGACCAATGAGTTTAGCACGCTCAGCCGAAGAGCATGGGGGGCCGCATGAGGCGTGGTTCTGGGATCCCACCAGACAAGGTGGCGGTGTGTTGAGCGATATGGGGTGCCACAGTATCGCAGTCGGTCGTTACATTCTCACTCCGCAAGATAAACCAATTGATTTTCTCGAACCGGTGGCGGTTCAGGCTGATCTGGCGCTCTTGAAGTGGGGCCAACCCGAATGGCGGCAGAGGCTGCTGGATACGTATGGAGTAGATTACAGCAAGGTACCGGCGGAGGATTTCGCCACTGGCACTATTACCTACCGCAATCCGGATACCGGACAGAAAGTAAGGGCACAATTTACTAACTCATGGATGTTTGAAAAGCAGGGCCTGCGCATTCTGATGGACGGAACCGGGCCGGGCTACACGTTCGAACTCAACTCACTGAACTCGCCTTTAACGGTGTTTATAGGAGATGAGGCTGCTGAGGCAATCGCCGACCGGGAGCTTGCTTTAGAGAAGGCCACTACCAGTCGCGGTCTAATGGCAGTGCAGCCCAATGAAGC
>JAASTM010000408.1 GCA_021767325.1 Spirochaetales bacterium | reverse complement strand
TGATCATTCTGTTGGATATCGTGCTCGTACTGGTGATCCTGGTTATTGTGTTTCCACTCATTCGGCCGGACAGTGAAGTCGATAATTTCTTGGGATACGAAATCTCGCTGCACGGATATCTGAATGAGGGCGAAGTGCAGGTGAGCCTGGTCATGCAGCCGCATCCCTCGCGACTACCGGCGAGCGCAGAGGAGCTGCAGATAGAGTTCAGGGTGCTGGAGAGCGACAGTGCTGTGCAAACCTCCATTGCTACTGCTGCAACGGGAGCGGATAGTCTCGAAACCAGAATTGTGCGTGAGAGAATTGTTCTGCCGAATGAATACAGAACTGCTGAAGAATTGAGTGTCAGGGCAACTCTCAGCGGAAGCGGAGAAAGGCTGACTTTAGAAAAAAAGATGCGACAATAGAGCTTGACGATGCTATATTGATTATATAATTTGGTAATATCAAATGAGTGGGGGGGACCTATGGTACAATTTTATCTACTTGCAGTCATTTTGAATATTCTGGGCGGTCTCATCCTGGCAGCGCCGCTGTTCCAAGAGAAAATTCCGATGCTGGAAAATTTTCACGAAGCCCTTAGGATCAATATCGCCTCACGGATGATTTTTATCATATTGTCGGTGGCAGTTGGTATTTTCAAGATTTTGAGTGTAACCCGCGGTGATGTCGCGGTGGTGGGAGATCTCTTGCCGGCACTCAGCCTGCTCCTCATGTCAGGGGTATTTTTCCTCGATTATTATAAAGAGCAGTCAGAAGTAGGGTCCTCGCTGATTGACAAACTCCAGCGGATTTTTGTGGACAACAAGAGCAGCATCGGTATCATACTGGTTATAGTCGGCTTGCTGCATTTCCTCTTCCCCAGGGTCTTGTTCCTGTAGTATATTTTTTTGGGATAGGTGGAGCATACGTAGGTGAAGCAGCAAACCAAGCACACAGTTAAAATTTCAACCGCCGGCATTGCTCGTAGAAATGAAAAATTCTTAGTAGCCCTCAGAAAGCCTGGAACCAGTATCGGTGAGTCCTGGGAGTTCCCCGGTGGTAAAAAGGAGCAGTCGGAAACCCCGCAACAAGCCCTGAAACGGGAGTTTCGCGAAGAGTTCTCCATCGACATCATGGTAGGCGATCTCATCTGTACCGACAACTTTGTGAATCGTGATCAGCAGTACGAGCTGGAAGTATATTCTGTACGCCTGATCAGCGATTCATTTGTGCTGCGGGAACACCAGGAAGTGAAGTGGGTTTCGTTGTATGATTTGAAGCATCTCCCGATGGCCGGTTCAGATAAGAAAATCGTTCACTGTCTTGAACGGCTGCATCTGGCCGGCGATCTGGGCTAAGGGCGAATCTCAGATAGTGGTTCCCGGGGGAATTATACCGTTTTTCGGTATTACAATTATTCCATCCACAATCCAGTAATTCCCGTAATCTCCGTCCTGCCGCTCGACGTGGTCGATACCGATGCGGCATCCGTCGCCTATACGGGCGTTTTTGTCGATTATCGCTCGTTTGACGATTGTGCCGCGTCCGATGCCTATGTTAGGGATCCCCTTGGCTTCGTTCTCTTTTTTTCGCTCGTGAGTCTCATAGTAATTGGCACCCATACAGTAGACCCCGTCCAGACTGGCGCCCGATTCTATCAGAGTACGTACGCCGACAACCGAGTTAACAATTGAGGCGTTGGTAATAATACTGCCTTCCCCGGTGAGCGACTGGCTCATAGTGCAGAAGTTTATCTTGGTAGCCGGCAGATGCCGCCTATGAGTGTAAATCGGCATGTGCTCATCGTAAAAATTGAACGCCGGAGTCAGTGAAGCCAAATTGAGGTTGGTTTCGTAAAAGGCTTTAACCGTTCCAATATCTTCCCAGAAACCGTTGAACACATATGTGTTAACATGCCGTTCACTGATGGCTATTGGAATTATTTCGTGCCCGAAATCGGTATAATTATTGTCCAGTACCTTCTCCATGGTATCAGCATTAAAAATATAGATACCCATCGAGGCCAGAAACTCCTTCGAGCTGTCCGCCTGCTGTCCCTGCGCATATAGAATATCGCTGGGAACCTTCATTTCATCTATATTCGCCTCAGGCTTCGGTTTTTCCACGAAAGAAACCGCCCGGCGGTTTTCATCGGCTTTAATGATTCCGAGGCCGGTAGCCTGGCGGCGGGAGACCGGTGTGGCGGCCACAGTAATCTCGGCACCACTCTGGATGTGCTGATTGAGCATATCCGCGAAATCCATCCGGTACAGTTGATCCCCGGCCAGGATAAGGTAGTGGGTTGGTTCCTGGTCGTGGAAATGTGAAAAATTCTTTCGCACTGCGTCGGCGGTTCCTTCGTACCAGCTGGTATTTTCGAAGGTCTGTTCGGCGGCCAGTATTTCTACAAAACCTTGGGTGAAGACATCAAAAATATACGTATTCGCAACATGGTTATGCAGAGAAGCGCTGTTGAACTGAGTCAAAATATAAATCTGTTTGAAGTTTGCATTGATACAGTTAGATATAGGTATGTCTACCAGGCGGTATTTCCCTCCGAAGGGTACTGCCGGTTTTGCTCTGTCTTTTGTTAAAGGATAAAGACGGGTGCCTTTTCCGCCTCCGAGAACTATTGATAATACCTTTTCCAATGTTGCCTCCCTCGCTTTCTAATTAAAGGGTAGTAGATCATTTGTTGAAGGTCAAGGAAATAATAGAGCCTAATAATCGGACTGAAATATTAGCGAAATGTTGAATAAAAGCATCAGTAAATGTAAGATCGGAGTATGGTTTCGAAGCGAATTTTGCCGCCCGATCTGAAGACATCCAAACTCTACTTTGTCGGTATAAAGGGCACCGGAATGTCTGCTCTGGCCGAGCTCATGCAGAGCCACGGGGCCGAGGTATGCGGCTCGGATACTGAGGAGCGGTTTTATACCGATGCGATCCTCACTTCTCTGGGAATTGCCTACCGTGAGGGATTCCACGCCGAAAATCTGCCCGGCGATGCAGATCTGGTGATCTATTCGGCTGCCTATGACCCTGAAAATCACCCCGAACTCGTAGAGGCCCGCCGGCGAGGTATTCCCATCGCTGAATACACCCTGGCCTTGGGCGAATTGTCGCGGAACCTGCATGCAACCGGTATTGCCGGTGTGCACGGAAAGACCACCACTGCCGCCATGGCCGGCACCATTGTGAAGGAATTGAAGCTGCCGGCCGGAGTTCTGGTCGGCTCGGCAGTGCGGGGCTTCAACGACCGGGCCACTTATTTCGGTGGTGACCAGTTTTTTATCGCTGAGACCTGCGAGTATCGTCGCCATTTTCTCTCGTTTCACCCGGACCAACTTGTGATTACAACTGTTGATGTCGATCATCTCGACTATTACCGGGACTATGGGGATATCGAATCTGCCTTTCTCGAGTATGCCGACCGGCTGCCGGAGGGAGGCACTCTGATCTACTGCGCCGATGATGCCGGGGCCCGCGGATGCGCGTCGAAACTGGCCGA
>JAASTM010000407.1 GCA_021767325.1 Spirochaetales bacterium | reverse complement strand
ATCTGCAGACCCCGCCATGCCCTTTGAGGCAACAGAGCCGGTGAGATCGCTCCGGAGTGAATCAGCCGCCCGTTTTTATACCATTTCACCTGCAGATTACCCTCGTCCGGCAGGAATGAGATCGACAGCTCCTGCAGCCCTTCAAAATCGAATTCGGGTACTCTCTGCACTACCTGCTCGCCGGAAGGACTGTACAGCAGCGGGTTTCCTTGGGCATCGGTGATCAACTGGATAAGCGCATCACCATCCCCGTTGAGTGCGGAAAAAAGATGCACCTCCGGCTGCATTTCCGCGGCAGGATCAAACTGCAGAGTGAGGGTAAAAGGCTCTGCTTCCTGCGGAGCGCTGAACAGAAACTCCCCCGCTCCGCTCTTTACCCCGTCGTCCGAGGAGAAATAGTAGCCGAACAACCCGTTGTTCACAGCCAGCAGCGGCGTGCCGACCGCCCTAAACCCGCCATTGTTCATGCCGGTATTACGGAACGAGCCGTCCAAATGCAACAGAGTGTGATATCTCCGCTCAGGTCCCAGCTCCCCCGACCGGCTTTCGTTTCTCTCCTGCACGTAAAACTGAACCTCCGAACTCACCGGAGATTGAAACGAAAAATCTCCATCTTCTTCGAGAGGGGCCTCCGGAAAGACCTCCAGCTTGATGCTGTAGACTCCCTCGCTGGAGGGGGCAGTCCATTTATAACCATCCTCGAATTCGGACAGGAGCCCTTTATCCAGCAGTGCCGACCCCATTTTCCAGCGGACCCACACATCCTCCCCGCCGGTTACCGTGGGCAGCAGGAGACCAGTGGACTCGGGGTTGAGACTGTCGGGGGGATAGGCTTCTATTTGTACAATTTGCGGATAACTGTCGACCTTGAAAAAGGGAATTTCCTTCTTCTCCAGGAGCTCGCCGTTCTGATTGTAGAGCTGCAGGTTGAGTATGAAGAGCCCCTTACGCCCATCCGCCGGTGTGACCGAAGGCAGCGGTTCGAACAGTTGATCCCCCTCAATAGTCTGCGTGCCGAGGCTGTTTCCCTGGCGGTCGGTAATTCTGATTTCCAGCTGGTGCGGCGGATTATCGGAAGCCTCATCATATGTCAGATCCAGTTGAATCGAATTGCTGCCCGTCAGTACAGCTCCGCTGCGGATTGAGGTCTGAATCGAACTCGGTGAATCGGTCTGATAAGGCGGAAGAAAGGCTTCGTTCTGGCAAGACGTGGTCAGCAGTACCCCTAAGAAAAGTGATAGTGATACCAGTTTGCCGAATGTACACAAGCTCTTATTCATACGCCTCAGCTGCGCGTTCCGCGCACTTAATCGAAGGGAGACTCACCGAAGCCTTCGGGGAGATTTCCCTGCGGCATTCCGCCCTCATCGCCGAAAGGTGAATCCATAATCGACGGCCCGCCGCCGGTGAGTTCATGGAGTTTTTGGTAAAGTCGCAACAGGTAATAAGTCTCCGAGAGCCGCCGCTTCATTCCCATTTCCATACTGTTGAAATCGGAAAAGAATTCTGTGGTACTCGTATTTCTGCTAAGCATACCCTGCCCATACCCCATTGCATGGTAATCGGACAGGCGCTGCAGACGAAAAAAGACATGCTCGAACATCGGCAGAATGCTGCGCATTTTCACAACCGCCGGACTCACCTGACCCTTCATTTTGAACAGCTGACCGGTACTCCCCATTCCGCTGGTCTGCTCGACCTGCCGCAGTTGGGGTTCGACGCGCTTCAGTTCGGCGTAAGCCTGCATAAATCTGGGCCGTACCTTGCTGTATTGAATACCATAGCCCTTGATGAATGTGTGGGCTCCCCGTTTGAAGACCTCCTCACGCTCATCGATCCAGTTGCTCTGATACTGATCGAGCTGCGAAACGGCCACCTGCGTGGTGCTGAGGTTCTGCTCGGTGATTTTTTCTACCACTTGCCCGGGTTTAGAAAAGGCCTGGTTTCTGTTATCCGCCTTGACTTCCACCAGCCCCTCTTTGGTCGTGCACAAGACACTTCCTTCGGGAGCAATGGCAACCCGAAACTCCGTTCCGCGGACTCCCATTGCAACCGACTCGGTACGCACCTGAAAAGCCTCGTTTCCGGAGAGCTTCTTCACTCGAAAGGCCATAGACCCGGCCATTACCGCAAACTCAGTCTTTTTCGGACCATCCACCTCGTTTACATCGAAGTAAAAGGAGGTGTCCGGTTCGACGGTTATACTCGACCCGCCGCCGGCCTGATTCAGAGCGATTTCCACAAACCCGTCCTGCCCGGTTTCGACCATATCATACGGTTCGAGGAAGCTGCCGATATCAACAGCTCTCCAGTCGAGTTTCGCTCCATCGCGGTAAATATCCACAGCACCCTCGATGTACACGATTTCACCACGCGCTTCTTCGCTCATGGCCGGCACGACACTACACATCAGCAGAAACAGAACCGCTAATGCGCGTATATAGAGTCTTTTATTTATTTCCATTTTCATCCCCATCTGCCTTTAATATAGCACGGCGCCGAAACGAGTTCAAAGTTTTGGATCGGACAAATCGAAAAAGTGTTTATTTTTGACCACCCCACAACCTGATCAGATTGATCGCTGTCTCCACCGCTTCTACCATTGTAGAGAGCGAAGCCCACTCAAAACGACTGTGAAAATTATACCCGCCGGTGAACACATTCGGCGTCGGAATACCCCTTTCGCTCAGACGGGCTCCATCCGTTCCACCGCGAATGATGGTACGCTGCGGTTCAACCCCCGTCTGCCGGATAGCTTCTTCCAGCAGGTCCATGATTTTCGGCTCGGCAGCTATATGATCACGCATATTGCTGTACATTTTCTTGGCATGCACCTCTACCGATCCGCCCGGATACAGACCTTCTATCGTCTTCGCCAGGTCGTGCAGCATATCGATTCTGTGCTGCATAGCCTCGACTTCGAAATCACGCAAGTACACAGTGAACTCGGCCTTGTCCAGCCCGCCGGATATCTCAAACGGAGCATAATACCCGTACCGCCCGTCGGTTGCCTCCGGCGACTCGTTCTGCGGCAGCATACTGATGTATTTTCCGGCCATAGTAACCGCATTCACCAGCTTTCCGCGCGCATCTCCCAGGTGCACTACATTTCCGTTAAAGACAATTTTTGCGATATAGGCGTTGAAACATTCGCTCTCGATTATACCCCGCTCGCCGCCATCAAAGGTATAACAGCAGCAGGAATCGAGCTTGTTCACCGGAAAGAGGTTCATTCCCTTGCCGGTCTCCTCATCCGGAGTAAAGATTATCTCGAAGGGTCCATGTTCGATTTCGGGATGGTCCTGCAGCCACTGCAGCGCCGTCATGATAAGGGCCACCCCGGCTTTGTCGTCGGCTCCCAGCAGGGTCGACCCGTCGCTTGTAATTATTGTATCGCCCATGTACTCGGCAAGCGCTGGGTTGTCCTGCACTTTCAGGGTGTACCCGTTCCCGATTTCTATGTCCTTGCCGTCATACTCTTCGTGCAGCTGCGGCTT
>JAASTM010000406.1 GCA_021767325.1 Spirochaetales bacterium | reverse complement strand
TCGGGTTCTTTTTCAGTCATCACTGCCATGTTTCTCCTGCTACTATACTTATTGTACCGTTTTTCGAATTTTATCTATCACTTTCTCACAAACTTGATCTATGGTCAAGTCCGAGGTATCTAAATAGATGGCGTCCTCAGCGACTTCCAAGCGACCCACAGCTTTGGTGCGGTCGATTTGATCGCGTTGGCGGATGCGTTCGGCTATCTCTTCGATTGAAAGTTCACTGACTCCCTGATGATACCTTCTTTTAGCACGAGTTTCAACCGATGCATCCAGGAAAATTTTTACTTTCGCATCGGGGAATACCACGGTAGTAATGTCGCGTCCTTCGACCACGGAATCCAATCCTGATGCAACTTGCCGCAGGTCCCGGTTTACCACGGTTCTGATGTCAGCGATCGATGAAACCTGCGCCACCCAGGCATCTACCGCATCGGTGTGCAGGTATTCCTCTACGCGCTGTGAGTTTACATACAGTCCGTCCGGCTTCAGTTCGAAACGGCAGTTTTTCGCCACTTCTATCATTTTTTTCTGATCTTTCGGCGGCCCATCGGGATACTCCTGCAGGATCTGCCAGGTAATAGCCCGGTATAAGTTTCCGGAGTTAATATAGTACATGCCCGCTCTTTCGGCAATTTGCCTGGCAATGGTGCTTTTGCCGACTCCCGCCGGCCCGTCGATAGCAACTATCATGTGTCTCCCCTCTTGAAGAACCAGTTTACCTCATTCTCATTCAACAGCCGGAAGCCGCCCGGTGACAGGCCCTCCAGCGTAACCGGCCCGATTCTCACCCGAATTAACCGCTTGATATCGATGCTGCTGGCTTTGAAAAGGTTTCGGATTTCTCGATTCTTACCCTCTACCAGGGTAAGCAGAACTTCTTCGGGGCTGATTATACGAAAAGATCTGATTTTGTAAAACGTCCCGCCGATTTTGATGCCCTGTTTCCACTGCCTGAGCGTACTCTCATGCACCGGATGATGGCAGTAGATCCGGTACTCCTTTTCTATTTCAGAAGACGGGTGGGAAACCTGGCGGGTGAAGCGACCGTCGTTGGTAAAAAAGATAAGGCCTTCTGACATGAAATCGAGCCGACCCACATTGTGCAGCCGCTCCGTGAAATGGGGGCTCAGCAGGTCTACCGCCAGTGGCCGCCCTTCGGGGTCATAATTTGTACATATATATCGCGGCGGCTTGTAAAGGGCGATATAGCGCGATTCGGACTCCGGCTGAACCCTGTGGCCGTCAAAGCTCACCTCGTCGCCGGGATATACCTTTGTTCCGGGCTCGGTGACGAGTGTTCCATTTACTGACACCCGTCCGGCAGAAATATACTCTTCATTTTTACGGCGTGAACCGATGCCGCAGCGGGCCAAGTAGACCTGCAGGCGGATGCCCTCGTTATGACTCATCACTCTCCAGTTCGAACCGTTCCTTGTCGAGCTCATCGAGATGAGGCAAGTCTGATATACTCTTCAGGCGGAAGAGCTTGAGAAACTCCTTGGTGGTGCCGTACTGCACCGGTTTACCGGGTACATCCTTCTTACCCACGACCTTGACCAAATTGCGTTCATGCAGCTGCTTGACCATGTTGGCCGAGGAAACTCCGCGAATATTGTCGATTTCTCCCCGGGTAATCGGTTGTGAGTAGGCAATGATAGACAGAGTTTCGAGTGCAGCTTTCGAGAGGCGGCTTTCGTTCTTCCGTCCGTATCTGTCCTTGAGATGCTCCCACAGGTCGGCCTTCGGCGCGAATTGTATACCTCCGCTTATCTCGATCAGCTCAAGGCCGTGGTCTTCCCGGGAGTACTCCTCTCGTAACTGCAGGAGAACTCTGTCGACTATATCCTGCGGCAGATTCGCGTAGCGGGCCAGTTTCTCGACCTCCACGGGTTCACTTTCAAGAAACAGGATTGCCTCTATGAGTGCGGCTTCACGTTCCAGTTTCATACTCCTTTTCCTTCGGCACCGGGCTGAGCCGGCGAATCTTTATGTCACCGAACATCTTGTTTTGATAGATTCCGATGAGTCGTGATTTGACCGAATCGAGAATAGCCAGAAACGAACAGATGATGTCCATGGCCACATGCGGTCTGGTTATCAGATCGGTAAAGTAGAACTCACCCTGCCCGTCCAATAGCTCATTGATCAGGCTGATTTTCTCATTCACCGTAATCTCTTCATGCAAATCTATTACATTTTCGGCGGATATCGAGGATATCAGATGGGAGAAGGTTTTCAAGAGATCCCACACATCGATTTTCGACCAGGTCTGGTCATCCTCGGGAAACGGGAGGGCCGGCTGAATCTTCTTGCGCTCAATAACCCATTCGGCTTCCTGTTCCTTCTCCGCCATTATCTCGGTGAGCTTTTTGTACTTTTGATACTCTATCAGCCGTTCTACAAGTTCGCGGCGTGGATCTTCCAGCTCATCGTCGAAATCGACCTCTACCGGCAGGAGCATCTGCGATTTGATGTACAGCAGTGTCGAAGCCAGCACATAAAACTCTGTGAGATCTTCGAGCTGGCGGCCGGCCGCATACTGGATGTAGGCCAGAAACTGCTCGGTGATGTCGGCGATGGGGATGTCATAAATATTGATTTCATTTTTTTTAATCAGAAAAAGCAGCAGGTCGAGCGGTCCTTCGAAGTCGTTGAGCTTGAACTGCTGTTTTTCCGATTCTACACTGGTCGAGACTTGTTCCGTGTCCATTACCTCTAAAAGAGTTCCTTATCCGATGAGGCTTGTTCTGCAGCGGCCTCCGGCTGACTCTGTGCGGTTTTATCTTGCTTGCCGCCACCTTTTTGATCGCTCTTTTGAGTATCATTTTCAGCTGCATAGCGCTCGGGAAACAGGAGCCGGCGAACCTTCTCGTCCACATCCTTGGCGATATCTGGATTGTTCTCTAAGAACTCTTTTGCGTTTTCCCGGCCCTGACCGATTCTCTCTTCACCGTATGAGTACCAGCTGCCGCTTTTTGAGATCAGTTCGAATTTGAGGGCGGCATCCAACAGACTTGCGGTGGAACTGACGCCTTTACCGAAGATGATCTCCAGTTCGACCTTTTTAAAGGGCGGGGCAACCTTGTTCTTGACGACCTTGACCCGTACACGGTTGCCGATCGCATCATCGGAGCCCTTTGAGATGGTTTCGATTCTGCGCACCTCGAGGCGAACCGAAGAGTAGAACTTGAGGGCCCTTCCGCCGGTGGTGGTTTCGGGGTTGCCGAACATTACGCCTATTTTCATGCGGATCTGGTTAATGAAAATCAGGCTTGTCCCTGATTTCGAAATAGTTCCGGTGAGCTTTCTGAGGGCCTGACTCATCAGGCGGGCCTGCAACCCCATGTGAGAGTCGCCCATTTCACCTTCGATTTCGGCCTGGGGAGTCAACGCTGCTACAGAGTCGACGACGATAATATCTACCGCTCCCGATCGCACAAGCGACTCGGCGATCTCCAGGGCCTGTTCACCGGTATCCGGCTGTGAAACCCACAG
>JAASTM010000405.1 GCA_021767325.1 Spirochaetales bacterium | reverse complement strand
TTTTTCTCAACCTCTTGAGCAATGCGGTTAAGTTTACCGACCGAGGCTGGGTGTATCTGCGTGTGAAGACAGCGGATGATGTAAAAACCGGCCGAGTGATGCTGCACAGCCGGGTGAGTGACACCGGCTGCGGCATTCCCGAGGGCGAACGGAAGCACGTGTTCGAGGCCTTTCACCAGGTGGACAGCACCTCGACCCGGCAGTACAACGGGGCCGGACTGGGGCTATCGATTGTAAGCGACCTGGTTCGATTGATGGACGGGTCTATCGATTTCTCATCGAAGGTGGGGCAGGGAACCGAGTTCAGTTTTACTGTCAGACTTGACCCTGCACAACAGCCGCAACTGCGTGAGATAGATGCTGTTAGCTTTGAACACCAGCCTGCCCTCTGTTACATCAGTCCCGATCCGAACTTGGCGGATATTCGGCAGCGGCAGTTTCGCGCCTGGAAGCTGAACGTGGTCAGCAGTAGTGGGCAAGCGGAGTTCGCGCCCGAGCCGGGCAGTCTGTTCATTGTGGAAGGATCGCCGAACGAATGCGCGCGCATCGGCAAGCGCCTCTCCAGTGAAAACATACCGCCGCAGATGCAGCTGTTTTTAGTACGGGGTGTTCGCAACTCATACCGCGAGCAGGAGCAGAGTGCCTACCTGTATTGTCCGATCTACCGCCGCCTACTCCTTTCACGTTTATATACGATGTTGAACAAGAATTCCGGCACCGCCGAGTCTTCGAAGCTGCCCGATAAGATAGCCCTTAAAGAAGTTGTATCCGCAGCCTATGAAAATATAGAAAGCGAGCTGCATGAGCTGCTGTCAGATCTACTCGAGTTTGAGCAGATCAGCTTCAATAGTGAAAAGTTCGATGAGCTCGAGAGCCGGGCCCAGCACCTGCGCGAGCTGACCCGCAAGACCGGACAGGATGAGGCGGCGGCCCTGCTTTTCAAACTGGTAATGGCGGCCCGAACCCGCGACGAGTCAAAGGTAAAGAAAATATTATCTGATTTGAAAAACATCCCCTAGCAGTATACAATGGGTTTAGAGGTAGTAATTAATGCGGATTCTGATAGTGGAAGACGATGTTGCCGGACGCTTTGTACTGCAGAAATTTCTCGAGCCCTTGGGAGAGATCCGAATTGCCAAGGACGGAAGAGCCGCAGTAGAAGAGTTCAGAACAGCATTGGAGAGTGATCAGCCCTTTGAACTCGTCTTTCTGGATATAATGCTGCCGAAACTCGACGGGCAGGATGCCCTCAAGGAGATTCGTACAATCGAAAAAGAAAACGGAATTAAACCGGTCGAAGCCGCCAAGGTGATTATGACAACCGCCTTGAGTGATCCGAACAATGTGCTGAGCGCATTTAACGAGGGGCATGCTGATTCATACCTAGTAAAACCGATTGAATATGCAAAACTGATTCAGGAGCTGAAGAAAATAGGAATTGCGGTGGACTGAAACATGTCGCAGTTAAAAGTACAAATAGTAGAAGATGAAGGTGTAGTTGCCCTCGATATCCGCCGGCATTTGGAGTCCTTCGGCTACCGCGTAACCGGCTCCTATGCCTCGGGAGAAGAGGCAATTGCCAATTTTGAAGAGGAATCTCCCGACCTGGTCTTGATGGACATTCGTCTGCAGGGACAGATGGATGGAATCGAGGCGGCACAGATAGTGCGCGACCGCTTCCGGGTTCCGGTGATTATTCTTACCGCCTATGCCGACGAAAAAACAATCGAGCGGGCCAAGTTCATCGAACCCTTCGGCTACATCATCAAGCCCTTCGAAGAGCGGGAACTGCGTACCAATATCGAGATGGCGCTTTTTCGCCACAAGCTCGAAACCAGGCTGCAGGAGAGTGAGGAGCGCTACCGGCGTTTTTTTCAGGAGGATCTGTCGGCGGATTTTGTGGCCGATGCCCAGGGAGTCCTGCTGGCCTGCAACCGCTCCTTTGTAGAGTACTTCGGCTTTACCAGCCCGGAGGAGGTCGAAGGGACCCGCCTGGATGAGCGTTTTCCCGATGAGTCCCACGCCGCTGATTTCTGGCGACAGCTCAAACAGGACAAACGCCTGGTACTGCACGAGCTGGACCTCCTGCGGGCCGACGGCACCAAGTTGAATCTGCTGGCCAATGTAGTTGCCGATACGGATGATGACGGGCGGATAAGCGAGGTGAAGGGGTATCTGATAGATATCAGCAAGCGGAAAAACCTCGAGCAGCAGCTGCGGCAAGCCCAGAAACTGGAGGCCATCGGCCGGTTGGCCGGGGGAGTGGCCCACGATTTCAACAATATCCTCACCGTAATTCTCGGGTACAGCACTATTGTGCAGGAGAAGCTGCAGAAAAATGATACCGGGATAGAAAATGAGGTATCCGGTATCCAGGATGCGGCGAAAAGGGCTTCCACGCTCACCCGGCAGCTCCTGGCCTTCAGCCGGCGGCAGATACTCAAGCCGAAGCAAATTCACCTGAACGAACTGATAAAAAACCTCGAAAAAATGATGCGCCGGCTCGTGAGCGAAGAGATCGGGATGTATCTGGATTTGAGTGCCGAACCGGATACCGTCTGGGTCGATCCCGGGCAGATCGAGCAGGTTATTATGAACCTGATCGTGAATGCCCGTGACGCTATGCCCGACGGCGGGAGAATCACTATTCGAACCTTGAACTACAAGGTCACCTCGCCCGAACCTTCTCCGATGGGAGAAATTCCCCCGGGAGACTACGTATGTGCCGCGGTACGCGATACAGGGGTGGGCATCGAGCCGAATATGCTCAAAATGATTTTCGAACCCTTCTTTACCACCAAGTCGGAGGAGAAGGGCACCGGCCTCGGTTTGTCTACCGTTTACGGGATAATAAAGCAGAGCAGCGGTTTTCTGCAGATCAATACCGAGCCTGAAAAGGGTTCTACTTTTTGGATTCTTCTGCCGGTATCGCATAACAAGAGCGAGGCTCCGAAGAGCATCCGCGGAGTGGAGCAGAGCTATACCGGCACCGAAAAAATCCTGGTGGTAGAGGATGAAGAGAGCCTGCGGAATCTGGTCGAACGGATCCTGAAGATGTACGGCTACACCGTCATTTTGGCGGATGGACCCGAAAAGGCCCTCAAGCTGCTGGAGGCCAATGAAAACCAGTTCGATTTGATGGTAACCGACCTGGTGATGCCGCGCATGGGCGGAGAAGAGCTGGCCGAACGCTTTTCGCAGCTCAGCCCTGCAACCAAGATCGTGTTTATGTCGGGGTATCCGCACAAACACGGTACTAAACAGGCCGCTGCACAAACCGCTGCGGACGAAAACGAGGTTCCGATTCCCTTTATCTCTAAACCCTTTTCACCGGAAGAGTTTGTGCGGGTTATCCGGGAAGTCCTGGATAACAACTATCAGGGCTGAGCAGATGTATGCGCCGGCTTTATTGCCAGCTTTATTGATGAACTCTTGATATTAAGCTATAGTAGCCGCAATGAATACACCTAAAGAATATATCCGCAACTTTTGTATTATTGC
>JAASTM010000404.1 GCA_021767325.1 Spirochaetales bacterium | reverse complement strand
GCTGAAGAAACTGGGCATGCCCTACAGCCAGGAGCAGATCGACCAAAACATCGCCGCCTGCGAGCACATGTATATCGGCGGCGGCTGGTACCGGGACGGGAACATCAACCGCATCGACTACTACAACGCCTGGGCCTTTCACTACTACTATCTCATCTACACTATTTTAGAGGGCGAAGAACATCCCGAGTTAGCGCAAAAGCACAAGGACCGGATTAAGGAGTTTGCCCGCGTACTGCCGTACTTCATTTCGGACGACGGCAGTGCCCCCTGCTTCGGCCGCTCAATGATCTACCGCTTCGGCTACCTGGCACCGTTGGCCCTGGGCTACTCCCTCGGGGCGCTCGACATCTCGGTGGGCGAGCTGCGCAGCATGTTCAATATGAGCCTGAAGTTCTTCTTCTCGCAGGAGATCCTGACCGACCTGGGACACCTGTCGATGGGCTTTCTGCGGCCGGCCGAGGGGGTGTTGGAGCACTACAACTGCGGCGGATCTCCGTACTGGGCGGTCAAAGCCCTGAATATCCTGATGATTCCGCCGGACGACCCCTTCTGGTCGGCTCCGGAGGAGCCGCTGCCGGTTCATAAAGACAGCTTCTCAGTTCCGCTAAAAGCGGCCGGTCTGCTGCTGGTCGGCGACCGGCGCAGTGGGCATATCCAGCTGATCAACCACAAATCGTACCACGACAAGGACGAGTACAACGCCAAGTACACCAACTTCTCTTATTCTAGCATCTTTACCTACGATTCGCGGGCGGTGTACGGCTCCTTCAACAGCGACTCCAGCCTGCAGTGGTCGGCGGACGGCATCTTCTACCACCAGCGCTGGCAGATGGAAAACCTCTATTGCGAACAAGATTTTGCCGCCAGCCGCTATCCCCTGCACGAGGCCGATCCCGACGGGCAGGCCGAAACCTGGACGATTGTAAAGGACGGGGTGCTGGTGCATATCCACACTATTACTACCAGCAAGCCGGGCCTCCGCTTCCGGCAGGGTGGGTATCCGCTGGGCTACGATTCTGGCTCGCCGGAGCTGCGCAGTTGTCCGTCCGCTGAGCTGACCCGCATCGACGACCGCTACACCCTACTGGCCAACCTGGAAGGCTTCACCCGGCAGGTGCCGGCCGGCCCCTTTCACGACCAGCTGAACGGTGTTAACACCCGCTATGTGCAGAGCATTACCCCGCGCCTGGAGTACCTCAGTGCCGCCGCCGGCAACTTTCTGCTGGCCTCGGCGGTGTATGCCAACCGCGGCAGCGAAACAGATGACCAGCTCTGTGCGCTGATTCCCTCCTTCTACCAGCAGGACAATTTCGTGCGCCTGGTCTTCCACGACGGGGAAGAGGCAGTCCTGAATCTCGGCAAGCCGGCCGATCACAGTTTCAAGGTCGGTGGTTTGAAGATCGAAGGACAGCCGCGTCTGGTGCGAGTGAAAAACGGCGAGGTGACCGGGCGGGTGGAATACTGAGTAGAGTGCCTTACTCCGCCACCACCCGGTTTTTGCCGCGGTGTTTGGCGGCGTAGAGGCATTCGTCAACCCGGTGGATGAGCTGCTCGACAGGTTCATCGGGTGCGTATTTCGCCACTCCGGCACTGATGGTGATCGATTGACCGATGGAAAAATCGAAAGCGGCAATGTCGGCACGGATCTGCTCGGCCAGCTCTCTGCCGCCATTCAGGCCGGTTTCGGGGCAGATTATCAGGAACTCTTCTCCGCCCCAGCGTCCGGCCATATCGGTTGTCCTAATGCGGTTGCGGATTATCGCTGCTATCTCACGCAGTACAGTGTCGCCGGCCGGATGGCCGTAGTTGTCGTTTACCGACTTGAACCAGTCGATATCGAACATAATGAGCGTAAGCGGACGGCCGTAGCGGTTGGCCCGTTTGATCTCCGAGACCAGCTCCTGCTCGGTTTTATGCCGGTTGTACAGGCCGGTGAGCTGATTGATCGAAGAGAGTTTTTCGAGCTCGCGGTTTTTCTGTTCGAGAAGGTCATAGGCTTCTGAAATTCGAGAGTTAAGCCGCTTTACCTTGTGCGCCCATACAACCACAATAATAATCAGAGCCGCCGCGCCGGCCAGTACCTGCCACAACAATCTTCGGTCGACTCTCTCTTCCATATGAACAACTAACCAATCGTCTACAATGCCGGCTTTTTTTTCTTCGTCAATGGACACTATCGCGTGGTTGAGAAGTGTTCTCAGATCGCTTTCGTAACGCAGGGTAGCGGCGGCAATCGGAAGCTTCTCCTTAATAGTGCCGGTGATTTTCAGGTTGTAATAGTTGTACTGTTTAATCGCATACGCGATAGCCGGTACAGTACCAAGAAAACCGAGAATCTTTCCCTCCCGAACCTGCGAAAGGCCTGTCTCTACAGAGTCAACTTCAACAAACTCGACCTCGGGATAAGATTCTCTGAGTTTCTGGTGCTGGCTGAAAGCTCTTACTATGCCGATTTTTTCATTTTTAATATCACTCAGATCACCAATAAAAAACTGGTTGGTTCGGGTTACGATAACAATCGGCAGATGAATATACGGCTTGGTAAAAGCAAGCGTATCCTTGAATTCGGCGGTGGGTACTATTGCGGTAATTACATCGGCTTGATTTGTGATCAGGGCGGTAATAGACTCCTCTACTGTCCTGGCTTTAAGCTGACGGAAAGGAATATGCAGTTCTGCCTGCATATAATTGAAAATATCGGGAGTGATTCCCTGTTTTCCCTTGAAATTATCATAGAAGTCAATCGGATACCAATCCTCCCGGCCACTTACCCGAATCCCTCCATATCGTTCTGTGTATTCTTCCACCAATGCCTGATCCTGCGGAGAGAGACTGTCCTGCATCTGGACAGGGGTAAAGCCAACCCAGCGGTCCTGCAGCTGCTTGTATTCCGCCGGGGTGATCCGATTCATTCCCTGCTGAATGAGTGCATGCAGCTGCGGATGTTCGCGGCGGACACCGATGCGCAGGTCCTCATCTTCGATGCCTTTCAGGTTTGCTCTTCCTGCCAGGGTAATATTTTCGAGCATGAACTGTTTGCTGATGTAATTTCCGATATTTATGTTGGTTACCACCGCATCTACTTCTCCGAAAGAGAGCTGCTTCATTAGCTCGCTGGTGTCCTCGATTTCTTTAATTTTTATCTCGGGAATCTGTTTAAGATACTTGCGGTAATACACCTGTGCTTCTATCCCGACAGTTTTTCCCTTCAGATCCTCTATGCTGCTGTACTGGAATTCGTTTTTCCTGGTGTATACGACCGTGGGCAGGAGATAATAGGGATCTGTAAACAGGGTGTAGGAGCTGCGCTCTTCAGTGAAGGACATCCCTGTAATCAGGTCTACTTTGCCATTTCGGAAGGCAGAGAAATTCTGCTTCCATGTGCCGGGTACTATTTCAAACTCGATCCCGGTTTTTTGTTCGAGAAGCCCGAGATAATCAATAGTAAAACCGGTTAACTGATTATTAATGAGAAAAGAGAAGGGCGGGAAATTGGTGAG
>JAASTM010000403.1 GCA_021767325.1 Spirochaetales bacterium | reverse complement strand
TAGAGTAGCTGAGTGCGGGAGCTTTTTTAAAACTGCGGTACTGCGTTGAAACACGAAACCAAGTGGACATTCATCATTATCGGAATCTTTCTGATATGGGGATCTTTTTACCCGGTTTCAAAATATATTGTTACCGATCTCGATCCGCCGATAGTTGCCTTTTTACGCTACTTATGGGCCGTGCTGGCCCTCACACCGCTGTTTATTTACAAAGTGAGAAGCCACACGTTCCCATCCATAACACATAGTGCTGAAATGGGCCTGTTGGGTGTATTAGGAATAACACTCTTTGCCTTATTACTGTTCTATGGAATCAAACTATCATCTTCGAGTGTGAGTTCCATCCTCGCCAACACACAGCCCCTGTTCGGGCCCGGACTCGCCTGGCTAATACTGAAGGAAAAGTTCAGCTTACGGCAGCTCGTCGGAATCCTCATTGGTACAGCCGGAATGGCCGTCGTAGTCTTGGAATCCGGCGCAACGGGCGATGGTCACGCAAGCTCTGCGGTAGCGACAGGGCTGCTTGGAAATATCTACTGCATTTTGGCTTCGGTCGCCATTAGTCTCTATTACATTCTCTTAAAAAAACACATACAACGGTACGGCAGTATTGTGGCCACCTATATCAGCTTCTTTGCCGGTGGAGCAGGCCTGTTTGTAGTCGCTATGGCGTTAGGATCCGATTTTCACTCTCTGAAAAACCTCTCACTCTTTGAATGGGTTCTCATTTTCTACAACGGAACCGTTGCGACTGCCTTTGTTTACATTATCCATAATGTATCAATCGTTCAAATCGGTGTTGTACGAACACTGCGGTTAAAATTTCTTATACCTGTTTTTGGTGTGATTCTATCAGTGGTTTTACTGCAGGAATCGGTCGGCCTTACAGTTATGGGGGGCATGTTGATTGTTCTGCTTGCCATCTGCATGCTCCAGTGGCCCGAGAAGTAGGTATGCTACTGGATGTTTTTATTATTTGACAGACATTGAGTTGTTCCATACTATATGAACGGATGAGAAGAAAAATTGGAAAAGAAGCGATACTACGAATCGTATTTAGTGAACTATACCGGGGTAATACTGACCTGACAATCAGAGAAATTGCCACCAAAGCCGGTGTGAGCATCGGTCTGATGTACTATTACTTCAAAGATCTTGATGCTGTGTATGAGGAGATACATGCTCTATATTTAGAGAATGTAGCTGCGATCTTGCGGCCTTTGAAGGCGGACCTTTCAAGCCTCTGTTACGAGATGACCCACCAGCTTCTGCACATTGAGTTGAATCAGCTGCATCCGAAAATCTCTCAGCTTTTTATTAATTGTTTGGACAGTTATTTTGTGTATCTCAAGGACGCTGTTGAATCTGTTTTTCAGGAATTCGGCATCGATATTTCGGAGGATCAGCTGCTGTTGGAAGCACGGTTTTATGAGGGCCGATTAATCGGCATCTCTCAGGCTTTGCTGGAAAACCCTGAAGCATACGAAGCACTCGAACTAGTCAGCCTGGTATTCAGCCGGTTATTGAAGCCATACGGCGTTTCAAATGATGAAATTGAGAAGTGTAAGCCCAAAGCTCTGGATTTTGTGAATAACGCGATGAAAGAAAAAAGCATTACACAATGGTTTTTACCGGAGAAAAGAGAATGAAGACTGCCATTTCAAGTCGAAAGAGGGTATATTTGTTATGAGAGGTGCCGCATGCAAATAACCTATTTAGATGGAACACGTCTCAAACGGGCGCTCATTGCCGGTAGCCGGCGTGTACAAAATTATCGGGATCAGCTCAATCGAATTAATGTGTTTCCGGTTGCGGACAGTGACACCGGAACAAATATGGGAATTACACTTCAAGCCTTAATCAGCGGGCTGGCTAACAGCGATGATAAGAGTTTGCCGAGTATCAGCCGCAGTGCAGCGGATGCTGCCCTTTCGGGAGCACGCGGAAACAGCGGCACAATATTGTCGCAATTCTTCTACGGTTTGACGGTAGGTATAGAAAACAAAACAAGAATAAATACCAAGACTTTTGGAAAGATAGTTCGTGATGCAGTCGATTACACCTACGAAGCCCTTACCGAGCCGGTGGAAGGCACTATTTTGACGGTTTTGCGAGTGTGGGGCGAGAAGCTGGTGGAAAAGAGCCGGCACACCAGCGACTTTGCAAAACTGTTCTCCGAATCCCTCGGTGCTGCCAAGACCGCACTAAAAGAAACCCGTAATAAGCTGCCGAATCTACGCAAGGCAAAAGTGGTCGATGCCGGCGCACTTGGCATCGTATATCTTATCGAGGGGATTGTTAACTTCATCGAGGGGGGTAAAATCAGAGACCTCGAGCAGTCGACGGGGTATGAAATAAGTGCTTCTCCGGAGATCGCCCATATCGAAGAGAAGTTGACCTACAGATACTGCACTGAGTGCTTTATTCAGGACGGACAGATTGATCAGACAGCTCTTCGGCAGCAACTTTCTGAATTCGGTGATTCGCTCATTGTAGCCGGATCTACTGTAAATTCAAAACTTCATATTCATACTGACCAACCACAAGAGGTGTTTAGAATTGCCCGAAGTTATGGAAATTTGAAAGAGCAAAAAATAGACGATATGCATAAGCAATATGCGGCGGCGCATGATCAACACTCAGAAATAGCAGTAGTAATCGATTCGGCCTGCGATCTCCCGCAGGAAATCGTAGAGAAAGATTTTGTACACATGGTTCCGGTGAAAGTTCTTTTCGGCGAGGAGAGCTACATAGATAAACTCGCATTAACTCCCCAGCGCTTCTATGAACTGATGCGGAGCAGAGCCGATGTGATCGGGACTACCTCACAACCGGCTCCAGCAGATTTTGAAAAATCTTTTGCATTTCTAAGCGAACACTATCAGCACGTGATCTATATTGCTTTGTCTGGAGGATTGAGCGGTACAATTAAATCTGCCCAAAGTGCCCTCGAAAGGGTTCGAAACCGAAACTCGATCCACATTATCGATTCGAAAAGTGTTACCATCGGTGCTGGATTGATTGCCCGGCGGGTGATAGAAGCTGTAGAAAAGGGCATGCCTATAGAAAAAATTAGACAGTTCGTAGAAGTTCTCAGCAGACGCACTAGAATCCTTATAACAATTCCCTCATTAGAGGCGCTGCTGCGCAGCGGGAGACTCAGTAAAACCAAAGGCAGCATTGCCCGTCTTTTGAAACTACGTCCTCTGCTCACCTTGAACGCAGAGGGGAAAGTGATAAAAGCGGCCATGGTGCGAGGATCGGAAAAAGGTAAAGAAAAAATCTTATCTATGATAAAACAAAAAATAGGAGATGGCGCGCAGGCTGATTTTGCAATTGCACATGTAGACTCGCCTGCCACCGGAGAGTGGTTCAAGCAGATAATAGAGGAGGAGTTCGAGCCGCAGAGAGAGGTTTTCGTCCTGGATGCCTCTCCGGCTTTGGCTCTGCATACCGGTTTCGGCACTGCTGCGGTAGCCTATATAGAACCATAATGAATTTACTGACTGTT
>JAASTM010000402.1 GCA_021767325.1 Spirochaetales bacterium | reverse complement strand
TATTTTTAACCATATTGACACAAAATGCAATCCGTTGGTATAGTCTTGGAGAAATCTGGTGGCGTAGCTCAGTCGGTAGAGCAAACGGCTCATATCCGTTTGGTCAGGGGTTCAAGTCCCTTCGCCACTACCTAATCAAGGCCGTTTCTGTCTTTTCAGAGACGGCTTTTTTTTTGTATAGTGTTGCAATGGAGAAGTTTAAAAAAGATACACAATTTTGGAAATTTGCCTTTTACGGTTTTGTAAAAAACCTCCGTTTTTTCGACCCGTATTTGATCCTCTTTTTCAGGGAAGTAGGAATTAGCTATTTCCAGATCGGAGTGCTGTTCAGCATACGGGAGATCGCCACGAATCTGCTCGAGATTCCAACCGGTATAATCGCCGACTCATATGGCCGCCGCCGGGCTATGATGGCCGCCTTTGCGGTGTACATTCTCTCCTTCGCAGTGTTCTTTTTCTTTCCCTCCTTCGTGCCGTATATCGGGGCGATGCTGTTGTTTGCGTTGGGCGAGGCATTCAGGAGCGGAACCCACAAGGCTATGATCCTCGACTACATTACCCGCCAAGGCATGGCCGACCAGAAGGTGCACTACTATGGTCACACCCGCAGCTGGTCGCAGCGCGGCTCGGCGCTTTCGGCCTTGATCGCCGGCCTGATAGTCTTCGCTCATGGTCAGTACCATCAGGTCTTTCTCTACAGTATAATTCCCTACATCATTGGATTCTTCCTGCTGAAGAGCTACCCGGCCTACCTCGATTTCAGCGAGGACTCAGGTACCCAGGAAGCTGCGGCCGCCGCCGGCGAGGTTCGTGGTGAGAGCCGCGATGTGGGCGAAAATAAGGGCGAAAATATGGGCAGACGAATCAAGCGTGACCTGCGCCAATCGGTTCAGGCTACCCTGCGGGATTTCCGCGATCTGCTCAAATATAAGCAGCTGCGGCGCCTGATGCTCAATTCAAGTGTATATGATGGAGTGTTCAAGACATCCAAGGATTATATTCAGCCGGTTATGCGCAATCTGGCCCTCGGGCTTCCGGTCCTCGTTGCCCTGGGCGAACAGAAACGGGTGGCCCTGGTTATCGGGGTATTGTATTTCTTTTTATACATGCTGACCGCCTCGGTATCGCAGCGCTCCGGTAAGGTATCGGAGAAATTCAGTAGTCCGGAAACAGGCCTCAATATTACCTATTTAGTGTCTGTGGTGGTCGTGGTTGCCGTAGGTGTGAGTATGCGGTACAATGCATCCCTGGCGGCAGTGGTCCTGTTTATCGGCTTCTATGTGCTGCAAAATCTCCGCCGGCCGATGACGGTGGGCTATGTGAGCGAGAAAATCAAGGGGACGGTAATGGCAACCGGTTTGTCCACTGAAAGCCAGTTGAAGACTATAGTGGTTGCAGTCGCCGCACCGATTTTCGGAGCACTTGTCGATCAAATTGGATTAGGCTGGGCAATGTGCGCCTTAGCAGCTCTCCCGCTGCTCGTCTATCCGCTATTACGGGTGCAGAAATGACCCCTGTAAATGTAAGAAGAACAAGGAAAGAGACTAAATGACTGGTTTTTTTATTAAGAAAGCGTTTTTCGATGGATGGGACAACCTGCTTACCCTGGTTGCGCTGAATGTCGGTTTTGTCCTGCTTATTATTCTTTTTCTGGCGGTGCCGATGATTACCGGTGGAAATGCGGCCCTGAGCATCTTTCTGTTGGTGGTGGTGATATACCTGTTCCATTTTTATGCCGGGGGAGTCTCGCTGTTCATGGGAGACCTGACCTTTGACCGTGCACCGGAGTTCAGGGAGTTTTTCGGATACATCACCTCTACCTGGAAGCTGGCGGCAGTGTTCGGAACCATCACGAGTGCACAGGTGCTGATCCTTATGATCGGCTTCCCTTTCTATCTCTCACTGGGGGGAGTATTCGGTCTGGCTGCTCTGGCTATTTTATTCTGGGTATCCGTGCTGTGGTGGCTGATAACCATCTGGATATTTCCGGTCAAGCGGCAGTTGAACACCGAGGTAAAAACCGTGCTGAAAAAGAGTGTGATTCTCTTTTTTGACAACCCCGGTTTTTCGATATTTCTGGGAGTCTACAGTCTGTTCAATTTCGCCCTGTCAGTGGCCACCGCATTTCTCATCCCTGGCATCGCATCGATTCTCTATTCCCATCAGATAGCTCTGAAGCTGCGGATGTACAAGTACGATTACCTGGAGGAGAATCCCGGCAAGAGTCCTAAGGAGATACCCTGGGGTGCCCTGCTGATGGAAGAGAAAGAGAAAGTCGGTCCACGATCCCTCAAGGGGATGATCTTCCCCTGGAAAGATTAGTCTGCGATGGCAATCGAAGTCGAAACCAAAGCCTGGGCTACCGAGCGGGTGGAAGAGCTGCGGGCAGAATTGCAAAGATGGGCCGAGTACCGCGGCCAGTTCGACAAGCGGGATACCTATTTCTGCCTGCCCGGTGAGGAGCAATCGCTGTTCAGGATCCGCAGAGAAGAACACGGCAACACCGTCACCTACAAGCAGAAGCAGAGAAGCGAAGGCTTCGAGGTAAACCGGGAGCACGAGTTCACCGTCGGAGATGCGGATGAGTTCATTGCCTTTTCAGGCTACCTGGGCTATGAGGTGTACATCGAGAAGCACAAACAGGGAGAACTCTACGCATTCGGGGATGCGGGTATTGAACTCAGCCACATCGAGGGCTTAGGCTGGTTTGTAGAGATAGAGATATTGGTTGAGGATCAATCGGAAGTGCAGGCGGCCCGCCGCAGGCTGGGAGAGGTACTGCAGAAGCTCGATATCTCCGAAGATAAAATCGAATCGCGTTATTACAACGAGATGTTAAAAAATATCAGTGATGAGGAACGGTAATGGGAATTATTGAAGTAAAGGATGTTTCGCTTTCGTTTGAGGAACACCAGATATTACACAACTTGACAATTGACTTTTGGGAAGGTCATATTCATGCGGTAGTCGGGCCCAACGGGGCCGGAAAATCCACTTTAGCACACACTATCATGGGATTGCCGGATTACCGCAGGCACACCGGTGATATTCTTTTCAATGGAAAATCTATAATGAACCACTCTATAGATGAGCGGGCCAAATTGGGCATTACTCTGGCCTGGCAAGAGCCGGCCCGCTTCAACGGAATCGAGGTGCGCGAGTTCATTCGCCGGGCCGCTGAAAAGAGCGGCAGTGAGAAAACCCCGGAAGAGGTAATGGAGATGGTCGGCCTCGACCCCGATCGTTATCTGGTGCGGGATGTGGACACCACCCTCAGCGGCGGCGAGCGAAAACGGATCGAACTGGCTTCGATTGTGGCGATGCAGCCCAAGGTGGTTCTGATGGATGAACCCGACTCCGGGGTCGACATCGATGCCATCCAGGCTATTTTCCAGGTGTTGGAATCGTTGAAGGATCAGGGTACTACTGTGATCATGATTACCCATTCGGCGGAGGTGCTCAAACACGCCGATCACGCCTTCCTGCTCTGTAACGGCGAACTGGTCAGCAAGGGCAC
>JAASTM010000401.1 GCA_021767325.1 Spirochaetales bacterium | reverse complement strand
GGGAGCAGGAGAGGTAATTCTTGAATAAGTTCAAATTAGTCAATAAAGGCATACTCCTCACCCTTGTCGTGATTCTGCTTGGCGCCGTACCCGGATGGCTTGCACAGCTGGAGGCGCAGGCGGCAGAAGTAAAGATTCGGGATATCGCCTCCATAGAAGGTGTGCGTTCAAACCAGTTGGTCGGGTTCGGCTTGGTAACAGGACTGCAGGGGGATGGTGACAGCAGCCGGTCGCAGCTGAACAAAAAGCTGCTCTCGAATCTGCTGGCTTCATTCGATGTGAATATCGCTGCTGAAGAAATCGACAGTAAGAACAGCGCCGCAGTGGTGGTCACTGCTGAAGTGCCGCCGTTCATCCGGGCCGGACAGACGGTCGATGTAACCGTTTCGAGCTTGATGGATGCCCGCAACATCTCCGGTGGGGTACTTCTGCAGACGAACCTGAAAGCGGCCAACGGACAGGTGTATGCCGTGGCGCAGGGGCCGGTGGTAAGCACATACTCAACCGATGCTGACCAGAGATCTGAGCGGAGGACTACCGCCAGCATAATTTCAGGTGCAATTATCGAACGACCGGTAGTGTCGGAATTCCGCAACGAAAGCGGGGTAGCCGTACTGCTGAACTCACCTGATTTTTCACTTGCCATAGCGGTCCGTGATGTTATAAGCCAGGAGTTTGAAGGGTTTGCCGTTCGTGCCGTTGATGCTGAAAAAATCGAGGTGATACCGGGACCCGAAAGCGACATCGGATACACCGAATTGAGCGCTCAGATCGAGCAGCTCACCGTGAATCCGGATTTTCCGGCGCGGGTGGTAATCAACCGGCGCTCCGGGGTTGTGGTGATGGGAAAATCGGTGCGGATAGCGCCGGTGGTGGTGTCATTCAAGTCCTCTGAAATTTCCGTTGGGTGGAGTCCGACCGGTGAAACCGACGAGAATACCAGTGTGCAGTTTGATGATACCGTTAGAGTAGAAGAACTGGTATCGGTGCTCAAGGAAGCCGGGATGAAAGTCGATGATATTATTGAAGTGTTGAAGACAATTCAACGCGCCGGTGCACTGTACGGCACTTTAGAGGTAATGTAGAGGACCACGGAGAGCAGAATGCAGATAGATTCAAGTCATTTAATGCAGCTCGGGCAGCTGCAGCAGCAGCAAACCGGAGCACGCCAACGAATATCATCTCTGCAGGCTAAAGCCCAGTCCGGAAAATCCGGTGAAGATGATCGCTTGAAGCAGGCCTGTTCTGATTTTCAGTCGATTTTCGTGAAGCAGATGCTCGATTCAATGCGGAAAACCGTGAACAAGACCGGTTTGCTGGACGGGGGCCGGGCGGAAGAAATTTTCGAGGATATGTTGTATGATGAATATGCACAGAAAATATCCAAAACGGCGGATCTCGGCTTAGATGATATGCTGTATCAGCAGCTCTCCCGGATTCGATAGCGCCTGAATAGCAAAAAAAGACTATACAAATTAGTGTTGCTGTATAAAAAAGTATACAAATTTGAGGCCTTTCGTTTCTACGTATAAGTACAAGTCTGTTAATTGTATGTAATATAATGATATAAGTAAAAATACCCTCATTTTCTTTAATTGGCACGAATGTTGCATGTTGTATAAAGGAGGGTATGAAATGAGCAATAAATCCGTAGACGTCCAGAAGGACGCATTACAGAACTACTTTTCAGGCATAAAGAAACAGCCGCTCCTTACGTTTGAAGAAGAAATAGAACTTTCCAAGCAGATCCAGCAGGGTAATGAAAACGCTTTACGCCGGCTTACCGAGTCCAATCTGAGATTGGTCGTGAAGATTGCCCGTTCTTATATGTCCCCCGGTCTTAGTTTTCTCGATCTCATCCAGGAAGGAAATATCGGATTGATGAAGGCTGCCGAGAAGTTCGACTATCGGAAGAATGTCCGCTTTTCGACCTATGCCGCCTGGTGGATTCGCCAGTCTATCGTCAGAGCTCTGGCTAAAAACCAACGGCACATAAAACTCCCGCACCGCAAGGAAGAGTTGTTGCGAAAGGTGCAGCGCTACTATTATTCCTTTAATCAGGAGCACGGGCGTAAACCGGAAATGCACGAAATTGCGGATGCACTGCATGTCAAAGAGTCTGAAGTCTCTGCGGTGCTTAACTCCTCGAACCCGGTGGTTTCGCTGGATTGGGAGGATGAGGATACGGATTCACGGTTGGTGGATATGTTCGAAGATACGACCTATCAGCCCGATGATGATCTATTGAAAAAATGTGCCCAGGAAGATACGGTGAGATTCCTCAACCATCTGCGCGAAAAAGAGCGAAAAGTACTCCTGTACCGCTTCTCGTTTTACGGGGGTAAAAAAGTCACTCTGAAACGCATTGGCGAAGAGATGGGAATTTCACCCGAGACCGTTCGGCAAATAGAAATGAAGGCAATCAAGAAACTCCGCCAGCATGCCGATGAAATGAGAGAGTATATATACGGTTGAGGCTGCCTGTCGGCAGCCCGATGCCGGCAGAAAGCCAGTATGGAAGAAAAAGAAAGCAGCACCACCAAACCAACATCTGAAGATAAAAACCCAAAAAAAAGTACCGGCTCGGATTCTACCCGCGGCGGCGCGTCGCGGCGGCGCGGCCGGTCGAAACGGCGGGGCCTGCCGCAGCACAGACGCGTGCAGCTCGCTTATCTTCTGCTGAGCATTATCGCCGGATCGCTCCTACTGCTTTTGATTCTGATTCCCGGCGGGAAAGAGGTTGTGACGGATCAATCCGGCGCACCGCAGGAGCAAGCCCCTGGTCCGACGCCCTCCGAACGACCGCCCGAACAGCCCGCTGAACAGCCTGTTGAACCGCCTGCTGATCGGCCGCCTGAATCTGAGCCCGAGCCGAGCGGGGAGGAACCAGAGGCCACCGGCCCTGAGGCCCGGGACTATCCAACGCCCGATGAAGCGGCCGAACAGGAGCCCGATGAAGAGCCGGTGGTACAGCCTCTCGGCGATATTAAAGCGGCGCCGCCGGGAACGGGAACCCTTTACCTGGTAATAGATGACGTCGGCTATAACCTGGAGCAGCTGGAAAGCTACCTCCAGCTGCCAATTCCAATGACATTCGCGCTGCTGCCGGGGCTGGAATACAGCCGCCCGGCCCAGGAAATGATCTCCGGCCAAGGCGCCGAGATGATACTGCATCAGCCGATTGAACCGGTCGGTGATCAGGACCCCGGTCCCGGGGCACTTTACGTGGGGATGCAGCCGGAAGAGCTGCGCAGCGTCGTCAACCGCAACTTAGAACAGCTGCCACAGGTGATCGGGGTAAACAACCACATGGGCTCGCGCGGAACCGCCGATCCGCAGCTGATGGAAGCCCTGTTTTCCGTTCTCAAGGGCCGGAACCTCTTCTTTCTCGACAGCCGAACTACCGCCGAAACGGTCGCAGCGGCGGTCGCCCGCAAGACGGGGCTGCCGTTCTCCGAGCGGAATGTGTTCCTTGATAACATCGAAGAGCAGCTGGAAATCGAGAGAGCGCTGGCAAGCGCC
>JAASTM010000400.1 GCA_021767325.1 Spirochaetales bacterium | reverse complement strand
TCTGCGGGACAAAGTGATCGCCGGGGCGGGCCTGGACGTGTACGAAGCCGAGCCGAAGATGGCCGCCGGACTGGCTGAGCTAACCAACGCGGTGCTCACCCCGCATACCGCCTCGGCAACCGAGGAGGCACGCACCAATATGGCCCTTAAAGCGGCCCGCAACCTGAGCGCAATGATAGCCGGCGAAACCCCTCCGGATTGTGTAAATCCGGAGATTTTATAAGCTCCAATTGTGTAACCTGCGGCAGCTTTGGTTGTTGTATTATAAAAAGCGAATGCTATCAAAAAACATAAACCGGACCGGGTTTCTCCTCCTTTTTCCCGGTCCGGTTCTTTTTGTCCCTACATCGAATGCTGTTATACTATTGTATTCCTACAGATTTCATCCTTGATACAATCGAGACCGTTGCACACACCTGACAGGCTGAGTCCCCACTCTATAATCACATAGGTTCGTTCACTCACCCCTGCCTTTATACATAAAAAATCCCTATCGCATACAATTGCTGCGATAGGGTAATGATAGCTCGACTTAGTTCTAATCAATCTCTTTTTATTTTCTATTCCTGCCTCTGCTTCTTTGAGAAGAGCTTGCTTTTTATCCCCGCCATCAGCCGCCGGAAGGCCGGAATCTGCGTCAGCACCAGCAAGACAATGATCAACACCAGCACAAGGGATACCGGGCGGGTGAACATCGGCAAAAAGCTTCCTTCGGAAACCATCAGGGCCCGGCGCAGGTTGGAGTCGGCCATCGGGCCCAGGATAACTCCGATCACCAGCGGGGCAATGGGATAGCCCATCTCGGTCAGAAAGTAGCAGATAATGCCGACCGGCAGCATAAGATACAGATTGATGACTTTAGTGCCCAGGGCATAGCTGCCGATGATGCAGAGCACTCCGATAATCGGCATGAAAATCGAAGGGGGTATGCGTAGAACCTTGACCACTTGCTTGGCCAGCAGCATTCCGGCCACCCACATAGCGATGGAGGCCATCAGCAGAATGGCGGTGATCTGTTCGATGAAACCCGGGTGGTCGATGCGCAGCATCGGGCCAGGGGCAATGCCGTGCAGCATCAGGGCGCCCAATAGCATAGCCGCTGGCGGACTGCCGGGAACACCAAGATTCAGCAGAGGAATCATGGCTCCACCGATGCAGGCATTGTTGGCCGTTTCGGTGGACACTACCGCCTCGTAGGAGCCCTTGCCGAACTCCTCCGGATGTTTTGATGAGTTTTTGGCCGCCCCGTAGCTCACCCAACCGGCGATATCTTCGCCGATACCGGGGACAGAACCGATACCCACTCCTATGAGAGCAGACCGGAAAATATGCTTGGCATGTTTTCCAATCGTGCGCCACTCGGGGAGGATGCGTTCGAACTTAGCGGCATCCCGGGCAATGAACTTCTCCTTGAGCACCTGAATGATCTGCGGTATACCGAAGGCGCCGATCAACACCGGTACCACTTCGATACCACCTTCTAACTGTGAAAAGCCAAAGGTAAAACGAGCGTAGAATTGCAGGCTTTCGCGGCCAATCACCGCCAGGAAGAGCCCCAAGAAACCGGCGATCCAGCCTTTGTAGGTTAAATCGGGGCTGGTCAGTGTCCCGCTAATGATAATACCGAAGAAGGCCAGCAGAAAGAACTCGAAGGAGGTAAACTGCAGGGCCAGTGCCGAAATGAGCGGCGACATACTGACTACAAACAGCATCCCGACAAAGGTTCCGATGGCCGAAGCGGTGGTGGTCAGGCCAAGGGCCACTCCACCCTTGCCAGCCTTAGCCAGCGGGTACCCGTCCAGGGCCGTGGCCGCCGCGGCGGCGGTTCCCGGGATGTTGATGAGAATAGATGCATAGGAACCACCATAGACACCGCCGACATAAATGCCCAGCAGGGCGATCATAGCAGTTCCCTGGTTCATTCCATATGTCAAAGTCGTAAGCAGAGCTACACCTAGAGTTGCAGTTAGCCCGGGTGTAGCTCCAAAGATAATACCCAAGATAACCGAGCCGAAGAGCATCACCACGTTTCCGGGATGCATAGCTAATTCGAAAAAATTACTGAAAAACAGGCCTAAGGCGTCAACAAAAGCCATATAGTTTACCTCACTGAGTAGTAGATTAGGCTCATAAGATCGATAATCCCGCCCTCATTCGGAAGAGGCACCAAGAGTGCATATCTGAATACAGGCGCCAGAATAAAAGGCACTAGTATACTGATGAGAGCGGCCACAGAAAACTTTTTCTTCTGCTCCGCATTCCCGCGGGCCATACTAAACGCGATGCAGTGCAGAACGATGATCGAGATCAATGCAACTACATCTGTGCCGTATTTGAACAGTCCGTTGATTACATCAGCCAGCCCGCAGCAAAAGAGTGCAAGAAAGATAAGACTGATGACCACATAGGTCGCACTCATCTTTCTTAAAATCTCATTTGAATCCAGAAAGAATCCGATGGTGAGATAACTGAGAAAAAACCACACCGACAGGAAAAAATCTACGCGTGGTATAAAAAGATATACCAATACCACAAATGCAATTACAATTGCTAAAAAACGTTCCAGCTGCACACTGGTATGCAGCTTTACAGTCCGCAGCGACTGAATGAAGTCAGACGCGCCCCCGCTGCGGATAGAAAATGCCAGCAGCGCAGCCCCGAGCGCAAGCAGCGCTCCGCCGATAATAAGCGGCAGGAGGGCCGGCGATACGTACCACACGTTCTTCACTCCGCCATACGTGCCTTTCATCGGCATCTTGAATGATTCGAATAAAACCCAAGCTCCAAACAGCATCAGCAGGATACTGGTAACAAAATCGGCTTGGCGAAGTTTCTTTGTCTCCATCATAGGTGCAATACCCCTTTCCTAGTGAGTCAAAAGTTGTGGTGAATCACACTCACACGCTACATGTAGGGGGCCGGGCGCCGCTCGCACCCCACATGTAGTGTAGAAAATCGATCTCCCACAACTTTTGATTCACTACACATAGATTATAGCATTAAAACTTAAAGTCAGGCGGTATGAACTGAAGAGTTCATACCGCCGCTTGTGTAAAAATATCTTTTTTTGATACTACGGTTTCGGTATACCGATATCGGCAGGATCCTCTACCGCAAGACCGTTCTCGGCCAGTGCCCAGGAGAGGTTCGACTGCAGACCCTGCATGATTTCCAGCGCCTCGGCTCCGGTTGCACCGGAGAGTACATAGAACTGCTCCTTGGCAAACTTGGCCAGGGCATCGGTTTTCATTGCCTGGTCGAATGCATCCCGCAGAACGTCCTTCACGTTGTCGGGAGCATCGGCACGAACCGCAAATCCGATGGCCTGTTTGATCGGCAGGGTTTCGGTCAGTTCGGGCATGGTGTCGAAGGCAGACGGTATTTCTTTGCCGCCGATGGTAAAGGGATCTTCTACCAGCACTGCCAGCGGGCGCAGCTTTCCGGCCCGAATCAGCTGAGCCTGTTCGGCGACCGAGGTGATAACCAGTTGAACTTCACCGGTCATAGCCGCGTTCTGAGCTG
>JAASTM010000014.1 GCA_021767325.1 Spirochaetales bacterium | reverse complement strand
TGAAAAGCAGCTGCGGAATATAGAGATAGAGTTCGAAAACGATATTGATTCGATATTGGAAGAATCGAAAGAGATTGCCCGCGGCAAGTACCTGATGAAAACCGCCAAGGACAAGCTTATTCAGGCAAATCTGCGGTTGGTGGTCAGTATTGCCAAGAAGTACACCAACCGCGGTTTACACTTTTTCGACCTCGTACAAGAGGGGAATATCGGGCTTATCAAAGCAGTTGAAAAGTTCGAATACCGTAAAGGCTATAAATTTTCGACTTATGCGACCTGGTGGATACGGCAGGCAATTACCCGTTCTATTTCAGATCAGGCCCGGACTATCCGTGTACCGGTACATATGATCGAGCAGATCAATAAAGTGGTCCGCGAATCCAGACAGCTTATGCAGGTTTTGGGGCGTGAGCCCACCGATGAGGAAGTCGCTGAACGGCTGGGCTGGTCGGTGCTGCGGGTAAAATCGGTAAAGAACGTAGCGCGCGAGCCGATTTCCCTCGAAACCCCGATAGGTGAAGAGGAGGATTCCCTGCTCGGTGATTTCATCGAGGACAAGGATGTGGAGAATCCCGCCAGCCAAACCGCGTTTACGATTCTGCAGGAACAGCTGCAGGATGTGCTCGAAACACTGCCTCCGCGGGAGCAGGAGGTACTGAAGATGCGTTTCGGACTGGAGGACGGCTATTCGCTGACACTCGAAGAGGTAGGGCTCTATTTCAACGTGACCCGCGAACGTATTCGACAGATAGAAGCCAAGGCCCTTCGAAGGCTGCGGCACCCTAAGCGGAGCAGACGCTTAAAAGACTATATTGATACCTAATGGAGGACATGTTCATATGATGCAGGAAGTATTTGAGAAATTGAGGAGTCTTCAGGACATACTTTCTAAGAAATTCGAGATTGAGCGACAGATCGAAGAGACTCCCAAAATGCTCAATACAAAACTCGAACTGCTCAACCGGTTGAAGAAAAGCTACTTAGAGAAGAATACACGAGTTGAGAATACCAAGGATCAGATTAAGCACCTGCGAATCCGCCTCGATGATGCCGAACGTCAGCGGGAAGAGTATGAAAAGCAGATGGACCTGATTACTACCCAGCGTGAGTATGAGGCTCTCGATAAAGAGATCAAAGATGCCACTGAAAAAGAGCAGCAGCTGCGAAAGGATGTACTCAGGGAAGAGAAAGTTTTGGAGGAGCTCTCCGAGTCGCTGGCCAAGGATGAAAAAATGATCCAGCTGCAGGAAGAGGAAATTGCCTCCGAGCAGGAAAAAATAGAGTCGGAAAACGAACAGAAGCGGCAGGAGCTCAAAGAACTCGAGCAGGAGGAGCAGCAGATCGTACCGGACCTGGATGAGGAGATCGTGTTCAAGTTCGAGAGAATCGTACGCAGTAAATCCGGTTTGGGGATCGTGCCTATAAAGAACTCCGTCTGTACGGGCTGTCATATGAGTCTGCCCGGCCAGTACGTAAACGATGTGCGCCGCGGCGACAGCATCCGATTCTGCCCGTACTGCAGTCGTATTCTATTTTACGAAGAGGAACAAGTTGCCGAAGAAGTAGTAGGGGCTGAAGAAGCCGGAAGTTTGGCGGATCTTGTTTCTCCGGAAGAACTCGGAGCTGACGAGTAATTATTCAAGAGTGATATTTGGCAGACCGGATGGCCGCTGCTGTCTGAAGGGGAAACCCGGCAGGCAGGGGAGGAAAGTCCGGGCTTCGCAGGACATGGCGCCGGGTAACTCCCGGAGGCATCTCTTGGAGATGTCATAGAAAGTGCCACAGAAAACAGACCGCCGCCGGAAAGCCGTATGTACGGTACTGCCGGCGGTAAGGGTGAAAAGGTGGGGTAAGAGCTCACCGCCCGCGCTGGCAACAGCCGGGGCACGGTAAACCTCGCCAGAAGCAAAGCCATGCAGCAGTTGGGTTGTCCGCCCACATACTGCGGGTAGGCTGCTTGAGCGCATTGGAAACAATGCCGCCGAGATAGATGGTCATCCACGACAGAACCCGGCTTACAGGTCTGCCATATTTTATATTTCACATACGAGGACTGGTCGCCGTAAGATGCAACTACCCGAAAGTCGTTACCAATTTTCAGCAAGAACAGAAAAACGCAGCGGACCGTGGAAGCCGCTGCTTCTCGTTGCAGTTTTGCTTGCACTGATTGCGGGGTCGGTCTACTTCTTTTTTATTCGCGAAACCCCGAACGGTTCCGCTGCGGAGACCGACATCAACGCGCCGCAAGCCGCAGAGAGCGAGGAGCCCTCTCTGCAGGAGCTCTGGGAGCAGCGTGAATTCACCAAGGTAAATCGGATGTGTGAGGAGCTACTCATAGAAGAGCCGCTCAATCCGCAGTATCTGGCCCTCAACGGTTTTGCCTACTTCTACCGGGGATCCAGTCTCTACACTCTCGAAGATCAGATTCCACAGTACGATCAGGCTGTAGTAAATCTGAGGAAAGTGCTCACCCTGCCGTCCGCACCAATGCAGGGCCAGGTGCATTATGTGCTCGGTAAAACCTACTATCACAAGGGCCGGTTTTATATCGATTTGGCAATCGAACATCTGGAGCAGTCACTAGAAATGGGGTATCAGGGCAGTGATACCAACCGCTACCTCGGTCTGGCCTACAGTGAACTCGGCGAGCACGAGTCCGGCGTGGAGTATTTTCTGAAAGCCTCTGAATCGAATCCTGATCCTATTTTATATATGACGATCGGGCAGTCATACTATAAGCTGAAAAAAATCGACAAAGCCCTTGATTTTCTTATGCGTGCAGTACATTCTACAGAAGATAAAGCTATCGAGCAAAAGAGCCGTTTTCTGCTCGGCAGTATTTATATAGAGGAAAATGAGCTGAGTAAAGCCGAGGATCAATATAAGAAGATTTTATCCTTGAATCCTGAATCTGCCGATGCTCATTACTATCTCGGCGAAATTTACGCCAAGATGGATGAACAGGTAAAGGCCCGCGCCGAATGGAGAAAGGTTCTGAGTATTGATCCATCGCATTACGGTGCGCTCTTAAAATTGTATTGAATTTGAAGCAGACAAAACCGGGAGGAGTAGAATAGATGGCGTTCAAACGTTTCACCGATGCCTTTTCAACAGATATTGGAATAGATTTAGGAACTTGTAACACCCTTGTGTATGTGCGCGGCAAGGGAATCGTTGTGAGCGAGCCCTCCGTAGTTGCAGTCGAACGCGGTACAAAAAAAGTAGTTGCGGTCGGCGCCGAAGCAAAGCGAATGCTGTGGAAGACTCCCGGAGACATCATTGCAATTCGCCCTCTGCGTGACGGTGTAATCGCCGATCTGGAAACAACCGAAAAGATGATCCGCTACTTCATTACGAAAATCCTCCCGCGGCGGTGGTTTGTAAAACCGCGTATGGTAATCGGGGTTCCGACCTGTATTACCGAGGTAGAGCGGCGGGCTGTCGAAGAGAGTGCATATAAGGCCGGAGCGCGTGAGGTAAAGGTAATCGAGGAATCTTTAGCCGCGGCCATTGGCGCAAATATTCCGATATTCGAGCCGGCCGGCCACATGGTGTGTGATATCGGTGGTGGCACTACCGAGATATCGGTTATATCTCTGGGTGGAATGGTCGTAACGAATGCAATCAGACTCGGCGGGGATGAGTTCGACGAGGCGATTATCAAACATGTACGCTCGGTTCACAATCTGATTGTAGGTGAACAGACAGCCGAAACACTGAAAATGTCCATCGGAAATGCGGTCGCTGACAAGCAGATCGAAAAGATGGAGATCAAAGGTACCGACGCGATAACCGGACTACCGCGCCGGCTGGAAATCGACAGCGTAGAAGTACGTGAGGCCTTGCAGGAGCCCATCAGTGCGGTGATCGAGGAAATCAAGCGTACTCTCGGGCAGACGCCCCCCGAACTGGCTGCGGATATCGTTGAGCGCGGAATCGTGATGACCGGCGGCGGATCACTGCTGAAAGGTCTGCCCAAGCTCATAGCCAAAGAAACCGGTGTTCCGGTAATACTGGCAGAGGAACCCCTGCTGTGTGTAGCCAAGGGAGCGGGCAAGTATTTCGAACATGTGCGTTACGGTGGTGACGGCAGCAAAACGATATACAATAACATCAGCAGTACCCCCAAATAGCAGGTAATGGAACGCTTAAGAAGGTTTGTATCCCAGCATCGCAACGCGGTTGTATTTGTTATTCTCATAACAATTTCGACCATCGCAATAGGTACTCAATCCGGGGCAGTCAGTTCAACATCCAAGCGAGTCGGGTATTCGGTGTTTTCATCAGTGCAGTCCGGAGTGGCGGAAGTGGGGTACTACTTCAAGAATTTTTTCAATTCTATCGGCGAGCTGCGCAGAATTCGGCAGGAGTATGAAGTGCTGCAGGAGCGGGTAGCCGAATACCAGACCATCGAACGTGATCTGATCGACCTGCAGAAAGAGAACGCCCAGTTGCGTGAACTGCTCGATTTTTCCGAAAAAACCAAGCTTACCCATGTAGCTGCCAGAATCATCGCCAAAGAGCCGGGCCTTTTGTTCGATGGTTTTACAATCAATCGCGGAAGCGGTCACGGGATCAGCGAGGATTCGCCGGTAATAGCCTATGCGGAAGGATTCAGCAGTCTAGTCGGAAAAGTAGTAGAACTCACCGACTCGACTGCCAAAGTCCTGCCGATTATCGATCGCAGCTGTTTTGTAGCGGCAAAAATGCGTGAAAGCCGATACGAAGGGCTGGTACACGGTCTCGGGTCGGGTGAAGACCGGGTGGAAATGACCTATGTGAAGAAACAGGCCAAGAATAGAATCCAGTTCGGAGACCTGGTGGTAACCTCCGGATTCAGATCAATCTACCCTGAAGACCTGTATATCGGCAGAGTGGATGCTATTCGCGCCCCTGAGTGGGAATCTTCACTTACTTTGCAGATACGCCCTTTGGTGGATTTTACCAGACTCGAGTACGTGTTCGTACTGGTGGAGAAGGAATAAATGCGCAAGCAAAACCCGTGGATATATGCGGTCCTGCTGATAGGATCAGCGATCCTGCAGAATACAGTCCTGACTCCCTTCCATATATCCGAGGTCAGGCCCGACCTGACTCTGCTTCTGCTGGTATTTTTTGCTCATCAGCTCGGTGCTATGGAGGGTAAGCTCATCGGCTTTGCCGCCGGCATCGTGATGGATTTGCTGGGCTTGGCACCTCTCGGTTTCCACAGCCTGATTTACACGGTAGTCGGACATCTCTTCGGTCTAACGCGGGGTAAAATGTATGTAGATTCGATAACTATGCCCGTACTCTTTGCAATAAGCTCGAGCCTGATTACCCTTGTCACCTCACTGCTGGTAGCGGTGGTGTTTCTGCCGGAGCGGGTTGGTTCGGTGCTTTCGATGTCTGTCCTGATACAGCTCGGCATGCATGCCGTATTGGCACCGTTTGTGTTCGGCCTGCTGAGGCTGCTCAAACTGTGCCGTGAACATGAAACTCAGATGCTATGAATGAAAACTACTATTCAGCCAATTCGATAAAACAGCGCTACAAATTTCGCATCATGCTCCTGATGTTTTTTATACTCACGGTTATCGTGTTTTATATGGGATATATCTTCCATCTGCAGATTGCGAAAGGGCTGGAGTTCAAAAACCGCGCTAGACGTGTGGCCAGCCGGTCGATACCGATACCGGCTCAACGGGGAGAAATCTTTGACCGGAACCATGATGAACCCCTGGTAATCAACGTGGACTCTTTCGCCGTGAATGTTATTCCGGCCGAACTCGATGATCAGCAGCTGAGACTTGTGGCTGAACGACTGTCGAAACTGCTACCGATGAGTACCGATGAAATTCTGCGTAAAATTCCCCCGCAGTATCGAAATCTATATCAGCCGGTGGAGATAAAGAGCGGTGTCTCATTCGACACAATCACCATAATCGCCGAACACATAGAAGATTTTCCGGGAGTGAGTTGGCAGGGTAAACCTATACGGCGATATCAGGAAACGAATTCCCTGGTGCACCTCATAGGTCATGTGGGTGGTATCACAAATGAAGAACTGCAGGTACTGTATAACCAGGGCTACTCCATAAACTCGGTCATCGGGAAGAGCGGAATCGAAAAGGAATACGATCAACTGCTGCGCGGGAAAAACGGACGGCGTTACAATGTGGTCGATGTACGGGGACGTCAGGTCGGCAGCAGCGACATGACCGAGGACCCTCCGGAGAACGGAAAAAATCTGGTGCTGACCGTAGACCGAGATATACAGCAGTTAGCTCAGGAGGCCCTGGGCCCCCGAATGGGTACCGCCATCGTTATGAAACCGGCTACCGGTGAAATCCTGGCGATGGTCTCTTATCCGTGGTACAATCCGAACGAATTCTACACTGATCGATCGGAACAGGTCTATCGTACGTATGCCCTCGATCCGCGGCACCCCTTTCTCAACCGGGCTATCCAGTCCAGCTATTCGCCGGCATCGACCTTCAAAATTATAATGTCTACGGCAGCCCTCGAGGAGGAGGCAATTGATCCGGAGAAAGAGATTGTCTGTAACGGTTCGTTGTGGGTGGGGAATCGAGAGTTTGACTGTTGGGTTCAAGAGGGACACGGGCCGGTAGATCTGAGAACCGGTTTAGCGGAATCCTGCAATGTCTACTTTTATACCCTGGGACTACAATATCTTGGAATCGACAACATTTCAAAGTATGCTAAGCAATTCGGATATGGTGAGTACACCGGAATTGATCTGCCTGGAGAGGTGCGGGGTTTGGTCCCGACTCCGGCTTGGAAGAGCCGGACTCACAATTCTAGCTGGGTTGGGGGTGACACTGTCAACACATCGATCGGGCAAGGATTTATTAATGTTACACCTATTCAAATGGCGAATATGGTAGCTATGGTAACCAACGAGGGGACGGTTTACAAACCGCACATACTGAAAGAAGTTCACGATCCAGTAACCGGGCAGCTCATCGATACAATCGAGCCCCAGGTGCTGCGCACAACAAGTATACGTAAAGAGACATTCAAGACCGTACAAAGCAACATGCGTTATGCGATAACCGATGGAACTGCAGAGGTTGTAATAACCACCGAGGCTGTGAAGGTTGCCGGAAAAACCGGAACCGGAGAGGTTGGGCTGGAGGAACGCTGGGACGCCTGGTTTGCCGCGTATGGACCATATGATGCACCGCCGGAAGAGCAGGTTGTGGTTGTAACCATGGTAGAGGCGAGTAACGAGTGGGAGTGGTGGGCCGTTCGGGCTGCAAATATTATTTTTCAGGGAATTTTTGCAGATCAGACTTACGATGAGGCTATCGAGGCTTTGAAATGGGGGTGGCTGCACAATGACAGGCTTCAGTAACGGCTTATCCGACCGAAATAAAGAATCTTCTATATTTGAATTCGACTTTATTATCTTCATAACGATGATTGCACTGATGAGTATCGGCGGTTTGTTTATTTACTCCAGCGGGGTAAATGCCGCCGGTCAAGTTGTTTCACATGAATATATATTTCAGTTAGTATGGATTGCAAGTGCGCTACTGATATACTTTTTACTCCAGCTGCCGTCCTACAGCATTATGCAGAAGCTTTCGGCGCAGATCTATGTGGGCCTTTTGCTGCTGCTGGTCATAACTCTCTTTTTCGGGCGTACGGTTAACGGCGCTCGCTCATGGCTCGGCCTCTTCGGATTCGGTATCCAGCCTTCAGAGTTTATGAAGATCGGGTTGATTGCCGTGCTGGCATCGTTTTATCAGTCGCGTAGAAAGGAGATCGACAGTCCGGCTACTTTTTTTATAGGACTGCTCATTACCTTAATACCGATGGGCTTGATTTTAGTTCAGCCCGACATGGGAACCGCGTTGGTATTTATCCCTCTGTTCTGGGTAATCAGCTTTGTAGCCGGAGTAAACCGCAAGTATCTAATGTTTCTGCTGTTTCTGGGAATTTTGACAGTGCTGTTTGCCGTGCTGCCGGTGTGGGAAACCTATATTCTGCAACAGCGGCTCCGATTGTTTGAAGTTTTTCATAGGAGTAACTTGGTCTATTTTACCAGCGGAGTACTCGCAATAGCCGCGCTGCTGGCTCTGATCGGAGCCCGCTTCGCGCACCGGCGCTATTTTCTCTATTTGGGGGTATTCCTATTCCTAGTGTCGGTTTCTCTGATCGGCGCGTACTTTTTGAGGGCAGTATTGAAGGACTACCAGATTATGCGGTTGATCGTCTTCATAAAGCCTGAGGTCGATCCGCAGGGCAGCGGCTGGAATATCATACAGTCACTTACCGCAGTCGGTTCGGGAGGTTTTTCCGGCAAAGGGTTCCTGGAAGGTACGCAGAGCCACTACCAGTTTCTCCCGCAGCAGAGTACCGACTTCATCTTCTCGATTATTGCTGAGGAGTGGGGGTTTATCGGTTCGTTTGCAGTACTTGCCCTGTTTGCGGTATTACTGGTACGCGGGTTGATTATTGTGATGCACGCCAGTGACGAGTTTGGTGTTTTTATGGGCACCGGTGTACTGTTTATGCTCTTCTTTCATCTGGTTATTAATATAGGTATGGCCATCGGAATTATGCCTATCACCGGCATACCGCTCTTTTTTCTCTCATACGGCGGCTCATCTCTGTGGACAGCTACCATCGGTTTAGCTCTGATACAGAACATCTATTTGCGCCGCTATAAGTATTAAGGATAGAACTTATGAATAATATAGTCCCCGAAAAGGATCTTGCACATATTTTACCCCGAGTTCAGATGCCGGGTCGCTACACAGGTGGAGAGTTCGGTAGTGTGCAGGCGAGTCAGCCCGGAGACCTTTTGGCCGCAATTTGTTTTCCCGATCTCTACGAAATCGGAATGTCGAACACCGCCATCAAGCTGCTGTATTCACAGCTCAACGCAATGCAGGGAGTACACTGTGAGAGGGTATTTACTCCGGCGCCCGATTTCGAAGCACAGCTGCGGAGTTACAGCATACCGCTTTACACCCTGGAGAGCGGTATTCCGCTGCATTCTCTGGATATACTCGGATTTTCCGTGGGCTATGAGTTGAGTGCCACTAATATACTATCCACCCTCGAGGCCGGGCATATACCGATTCATCGCCGCGACCGAAGCTCCAACGACCCGATAGTCATAGGCGGCGGACCGGCGCTCACCAATCCGGCTCCTTTCGGAGAGTTTTTCGATGCAATCTACATCGGAGAGTCTGAGGAAGCACTGCTGGAAATCGTGGAGATAGTCAGAACCGGAAAACGCCGACAGACTTCCCGCGAGGATATTCTGCAGCAGCTATCCACTGTATCGGCGGTATGGATGCCCGAAAAGAAGGAGCCGGCACGCCGGTCACTGTGGCACGGTTTTGATGCTGCCCGCACTAATCTGATACCGGTCCCCAATATCAGTGTGGTGCAGGACCACGGGGTCATCGAGATCATGCGCGGCTGCCCGAACGGCTGCCGTTTCTGTCACGCCGGATACTTCTATCGCCCGTATCGCCAAAAATCGTTTTCCGCGATTATTGAAGAGGCGGATTTTTTGGTTCACGGCCTCGGATATCGCGAAATAACGCTCTCCTCTCTTTCTTCCGGCGATTATGTACGTCTCCACGAGCTGGTTAAACTATTGAATACACGCTATGAAGGCCTCGGTGTCTCTTTTGCACTGCCTTCGCTGCATGTAAACTCGTTTACATTACCGTTGTTGCAGGAGGTGTCCAAAATACGCAAGAGCGGGCTTACCTTCGCAGTGGAAACCCCAAAACTTGAGTGGCAGAAGAGTATAAATAAAGAGGTGACTGCCGAAAAGGTAACCGAAATTCTGCTAGAGGCGCGCAGTAAAGGCTGGAATCTGGCGAAGTTTTATTTTATGGTCGGCCTGCCTGAGCATCTCTATGAGGGAGCTGACGAGGCCGAGGCCATAATCGAGTATCTGCAGCAGGTACGCAATGTCACTAAGTTCAAATTGAACGTGAACATCGGGACATTTATTCCCAAACCGCACACCCCTTATCAATGGTCCCGGCAGCTGACAGAAATACAGGCACTCGAAAAAATAAAACGAATAAGAGAGGCCTTCCATAAAACACCAGTCCGAGTGAATTACCATTCTCCTTTTATCTCTTTTCTAGAGGGAGTTATTTCACGCGGTGACTCCCGTGTCGGCGGCCTGATAGAAACTGCCTATAAGAGGGGTGCCCGGTTGGACGCCTGGGAAGAGCACATCTCTTTTGACCTGTGGCGCGAGGCGATGGGGGCGCAGGACTGGGATGTCGAGCAGGAAACCTGCCGCGGAAAGAGTATGGACGAAGTGCTTCCATGGGAGAAAGTTGATATTGGCGTGAGCCAAGATTTCCTGAAAAAGGAGCTCGAAAAATCGCGGCAGCACGAACTGACAAATGCCTGCATTTTCCCCTGCGATCACCATTGCGGTGTGTGTACTCGCTCAACAAAACCGGAGGAGGCTCCGGTAGATGTGGATGTAAATGCCGACACAATGGGAGAAACTGAGAACTCTTCCGCCGAAGAGCAGACGGACGGATTCTGGCATCTCCTGGCTTTCAAAAAACAGGGCAAGGCAAAATACCTGTCTCATATCAATATCATGACTATCTTTGAACGGAGTTTTCAACGTGCCGGAATAAAGCTCGAGTATACCTCGGGGTTTAATCCGAAACCGCGCATGGAATTTGCCCATCCTCTCACCCTTGGAATTTCATCGCAGGCTGAGATAGTACGCTGCAAATTGCTCAGTGAAACCGATCCGGCGGTACTCATCTCTGCGATTAACACCGCCTTGCCGGAGGGAATCGAAATTACCCGGTCAGGGCAGATACCCGGACAAAAGGGCCGTGGAAGAGGGCAGTCTTTGATGGCCCTGTATACTGGTGCTACATATCTGATCAGCCCGCGTAGCACTACAACAACCGAACTCGCAGATAAAGTGAGTGATTTTCTGCGGAGTAAAAATGCCGACCTCCAGTGGCTCGAAACTCGCGATGACCAAACTCTGCGTCTGTATGTACCGGCCCAGGGAGCAGCCAAGTACAACCTCAAAGAGCTGTTCAAAGCTGTTAAGGGTGAAGTAGGGGAGTTCTTGGCGGTTTTTAACGTAGAGCGTGAACAGCTGCTGATGGAACCGCCGGAGTCCTACGGCGAGCCGGCTGGCAAAGTGTTCAATTACTTCAGACTAATTGACAGGTGAATACTTTCGTAGACAGGTGGTAAGGCAGGCAGCCACTGTTTTGCGCAGGTGTGCTGCCGCCTTGAACTACATATCCTTCAGTTTTAATTTTGCCTCTTCCCATAGCTCGTCCATCCGGTCGAATTCCGAAGCATCCATAGTGCGGTTTTCCGCGTGCATTTTCTGCTCGATATACCGGAAGCGGTCAACAAATTTTTGATTGGTTTTATGCAGGGCTACGGCCGGATCAATTTTTAAATGCCGGGATAGATTGATAATCGAAAACAGCACATCGCCGACTTCTTCCTCGATTTTGTCCTGCCTGTACTCGTCGGGGTGGGTCGTGCAGTCCTCCAGTTCAGCCAGCTCTTCGGCCAGTTTGTCCTTTACCTGCTGCAGCTCCTCCCAGTCAAACCCGACTTTGCCAACCTTTTTTTGTATCTTGTACGCCCGTTCGAGTGGGGGCAGTGAACGTGGTATCGAATCGTTCATCGACTCAAACTCGCCGCCGTCTTTCTCCACGTTCTTTTTGATATGGTTCCACAGCTCAACGACCTCATCTGGATTCTCCCTGACCTCATCGCCGAAGACATGCGGGTGGCGCCTGACTAATTTATCAGACACTTCAGAAAGCACCTCAGTCAAAGTGAATCTGTTTTGCTCGGCGTGAATGCTGGCAATCATCCCGGCCACCAGAAAAATGTCGCCAATCTCCTCGCGAATATTATCGATGTCGTCGTTATCGATCGCCTCGACGAGTTCGTAAGACTCTTCTATCAAGTTAGGCGCCAAAGATTCCGGAGTCTGTGTGCGGTCCCAGGGGCAGCCATCCGGCCCGCGCAGGGTCTTGATTATACGATAAAAATCGGTAAAGGCGAGGGAAAGCTCCTCTTCTTCTTTCTCGCTCAGCTTCTCGATCTTGTCGATTTTATTGAATGGGGACTCCATTATAACTCCTTAGCTGTGAATAATTAATAAAAGTAGACAGAATATATATTATCAGAAGTCATATTAATAAAATATTTTAAAGTTACAATAATATAGTGTGCACATAAGCAGTCTATCAAAGCACCTCCTCGTCCATAGACTCCCTCTCAGCATTCTATTCAGTAGTACTGCGGTCGCTGGCTTTCACGAAAATCCACAAAAGTATACCCGAAGTGATGATCGGCGGAAACACGTTTACCGAATTGTTCAGATTAGTAAGAAATTCGATTACATCCGCAAAAAAGAACTCGAGCACACCACCAAGGAAGGAACCGATCAAACCAACGATCAGGGCTCCTATAAAGTGTCCGATAACATCCTTTTTGAAAATATAATAGCACACCATTGCACTGCCGAAGCCGATGATAAAATAAATAAGCCCGATGTTGAAGTAATAGTTAACCATAGTGCTGCTCCATATGTGTGATTATAGCTGAAAACTGCCAATGTATTCCATACCTTCTGAGTTTCCATTGGCGTACAAGGTAGCCAAAGTTTCCTGGTCTATGCCGTACGGAACCGCGTAAAAAGCTACATAAATGTTCGATTCATCCAGACCGCTTGCCACAAGATCGGAGTCATTGTCGAAATCGTAAATTGATAATGGATAGAATTCTTTGTTAGCTGAATTTTCAACAGCAGTTCTATATACGGTATAGGTGTCAGACAAATATGAAATAATAATATTATCATTTGAACCTATGCTAATCTCAACTTCAACTCCAGTCCCAAACTGTGCATCACTAAAAGGCAATTGTGGAGGGTTAGAATTGTTATCTACTATGCCATTTTCATCTAAATCCACCAGCAAACGTCTAAACCCATAATTATAGGCGTTAGTACCTCCTGCATCAGAGGTTATGGAAATAAAATCAGTTGGATAGTTAAAATAATCGTTCATATCATCGACTGCACTATTTGGACCTCCAATAGGATTTGGATCACCACTATAAAATCTATAATAGATTTCATATCCAAAAGATATAAACTTATCTGGGTCATTTTGATTATCTGTAAAACCTACCCTATCTCTGCTCTCAAAGGCCTCCGGTGGAAAGAGGTAGGGATAGCTCGGGATTCCGCAGGCAATGAGACTGAGAAGTATGAATCCGATAGCAGTCAGGAGGGTGAGACGCATGACGGACCGTTTCATCACTCCCCGACGGAATCCTTGATATCGAGCAGCTCGTAGATCAGAACCGGTTTGTTCTTGCCCTTCACCCGGATGTTGTCCAGTTCGCGGGCAATCACATGATCCTTCACCAGACCGTAGGTGTTCTCGCTGATGATGATGCGGGTCATGTACTGTTTATTGGTGCCTTCGAGCCGGGCACCGAGGTTCACGTTGTCGCCGATGAGGGTGTAGTCCATGCGCTGCATCGAGCCCATGTTGCCGACAGTCATACGACCCGAGTTAATGCCGATACCGATGTCGATCTGATACTCCTCAGGAAACTCCTTGTTCAGCTCTTTCAGGGCTACCAGCTGTTCGACAGCGCATTTGCAGGCCCGCAGAGCGTGGTCTTCCTGCGGCAGAGGGGCTCCCCAGAAGCACATAATAGCATCGCCCTCGTACTTGTCCAGAGTTCCGTCGTATTTCAGCACTATGTCGGTCATAGCGGTCAGGTATTTATTCAGCACCTGCACCAGCTCCTGGGGGCTCATACTCTCCGAAAGCGTGGTAAAACCGCGGATATCGGAAAAATATACCGTCATATCCTTGTCGACACCGCCGAGCTCGGGTGGATTGTCCAGAATCTGGTCAACAACCTGCGGGCTTACATAG
>JAASTM010000399.1 GCA_021767325.1 Spirochaetales bacterium | reverse complement strand
GTAATCCTGTCCGAATTCAGGGTTGAGCCAGTCGTTGATGTCCAGCATCGGGTTGGTGACAGCTGCGCCTTCGCCAACCATGTAGTTGTTCAGGTTGAGGGCACTGTTTGCACGCAGGTGGGTACCGATGAGGTCGGCATCGTTCACATAGATATCATACAGCTTGCGGCCGGTCTGAATCTGACGTTGTACACGGTCGACAACCTCGCCTTCACCAATGATATCGTGGGTTACTTTAATGCCGGTAATCTCTTCAAAAGCTTTCGCCAGCACATCAGCTTCCCATTTGTGAGTGGCAATACCTTCGGCTACCGATTTGATATGCATGCCGCGGTACGGCTCGGCGGCTTTTGCAAACCACTCTAACTCTTTGCGTTGCTCTTCTTCAGAAAGGACCGATGGTTGAAACTCAGCGACCCATTTCTCGATTACTTCGCTGCTTTCCTCTGCCGTCATTTCTTCCTGTTGGCCTTCGCCAAACAGAAGTGCCGGCATGCTCAGCAGCATTACTGCCATTAGCAGTACAAGAGCTTTTCTCATAACACTCTCCTTTATTGTGTGTTTTTTGGTCCCTATTGAATCCCTACAGGGCTTCGATGTTCATTTATGAGCCAGCCAGGCTTCAGCCCCATTTGAACTCAACGAAGAACCAGATTGCCGCGATTATTACTGTGATCAAAAGCATGTTTTCCCCGAAGATCCCCAGCCATATGAGGAAAATCGCAATGGTCGACAGTATTCCAATGAACAGGCGGTCTCCCCGACCGGTTTCGATCGGGAGAAAGCCCTTTCTATCAACATTCGGGCTGAATTTGTTCAATACTCCTAAGAAGGCGATCGAACCGAAAATTGCGATAAAAAACAGCCCGCTGTACCATGTCCAATACATCCACCCGAAGGTTTGAATTAACCAGTCTATCATTTGTTACACCCTTCCTAAGGCAAAGCCTTTGGCCATGTAGTTTCGTACGAAATATACAACTATGGCGCCCGGTATTATTGTCAGCACACCGGCAGCCGCCAAGAGTCCCCACTGCACACCTTCCGCGCCAATACCGACGGTCAGGGTAACTACTACCGGCTTTGCCTCTGTAATAGTTGCCGCCTTGGCGATAATCAGTTCGACCCAGGAAAAGGTAAAGCTGAAGAACGCGGTTACACCGATACCCGGCGCCACCAGCGGAAAGAAGATTTTGCGGAAGAAGTGCGGAAAACTGTATCCGTCAACAAAGGCCGTTTCGTCGATTTCCTTCGGAATACCCGACATAAAGCCTTCCAGAATCCAGATTGCCAGGGGAATGTTGAACAGGCAGTGTCCCAGGGCAACCGCCATATGCGTGTCATGTATATGCAAGGTGTAGAACAACTCGGTGAACGGCACAATGAAGATCGCCGGCGGAGCCATGCGGTTGGTCAGCAGCCAGAAGAACAGGTGTTTGTCGCCGAGGAAGTTATAGCGCGAAAAGGCATATGCTCCCGGGATGGCAACAATTAGTACTATTATCACATTCATAAAGACATAGATAAGGGAGTTCTTAAAACTGTTCATCCAGACTTCGGAGGTGAAAATTTCTTTGTAATTATCGAAGGTCAGCTCCTTCGGAAAGAAGGACAAACCGCTCAATATTTCGGTGTCGTACTTCAGCGATGTGATCAGCATCCAGTAGATAGGGATGAATAACAGGATGAAGTAGACAATTAAAAATATATACCGTTTCTTTAGTTTACTTTTCTCGTGTGTCATGCCTTTTGACTCTCCCCTGATCCAAGTTTGTTGAGTACTTGAAAGAATATGTAGCTCATCACAATCACGATGAAAAGGTAGATGAGCGATGATGCACCGGCATATCCGAGCTCGTACGATTGCGCCTTGCGGGCTACGAACAGACTCATAAAGGTGGTGGTATTACCAGGTCCACCACCGGTCAAGAGCAGCGGTTCGGCGTATATCTTGAATGAATCCATAAATCGCAGCAGAAATCCGAGCACCAGTACTGGACGGAGTTTCGGAAGGATTACATAACGGAATACTTTCCAGCGGGAAGCCCCGTCGATTTCAGCCGCCCGGTAAAAGGCATCCGGTATTGCCAAATAGCCGGCGTAGGAGAGCAGCGCCACCAGCGGAGTCCAGTGCCACACATCCAGCAGGAACAGAGTTACCGGTGCATCTATCGGATCGAGAGATACATTGTACTCATATCCAACCCAGCTCAGGACTTCGGCTATCAAGCCGATATCCGACTGGCTGAACAGTCGCCACACGATACCAACGACGTTGTAGGGTATTAGCAGAGGAATACCCAGAAGCACCAGCGATATGGCCACCCCGATGCCTTTTTTCGGCATTGAAAGCGCAATTGCTATTCCTAATGGTATTTCTACTGCCAGTATAGATATGCTGAACAATAACTGCCGGCCTAGTGCTCCCTGAAAGGCAGGGTCTCGCATTACTTGTACAAAATTGGCAAAGCCAACAAACTCGGGAATCGATCCGGAGAAAATATAGTGCAGCGAGTAATTTACTACCGTCATCAGCGGTATAAATGCACTCAGCGCCATTACGGCCAAGGCAGGTACTAAAAACAGCCATGCTCTGTTATCATATTTCATTCATCAACCTCCAAACTTAAATCTGTGCATGCTGTCATCAGATTACTTTTTTTCCGTCCTTGTAAAATTTTATCTCGTCCTCGGGAAAGGTAAGCCAGGACACATCGCCCTCGTTTACCTCTACAGTCTCAGGCGCCCGGCTCTTCACATCCAGTGTATCGATGGTGGTGGTAACAATTTTGTATGCACCGGTGTCCTCTACCAGCTTTACCACTCCTGATACTGCATTCTTGGTTTTTTCCGAATTGTACTGTATGTATTCAGGTCGAATACCCAGAGTAAACTCATTCCCGTGCTCCAGGAGACTGGAGGCCAGTTTTTTACTGATGTTGAAAGATGTGCCGTTGAACTTTACCTTACCATCCTGTTCAACCGTACACTCCATCATGTTCATTCCCGGACTTCCTATGAAATAGCCGATAAAGGTACTGGCCGGGTCCTCATGGAGATCTTTAGGAGTACCGGTTTGATCGATTTTGCCCACCTGCATCACCGTCACATGCTCGGCAAAAGTCAGAGCCTCGTGCTGGTCGTGGGTTACATAGATCATCGTAAAGTTGAGATCTCGCTGCACCTGTTTCAGTTTTCGCCGCAGCCCCCACTGTGCTTTAGGGTCGATTACGGTGAGCGGCTCATCCAGCAGCACCGCCGCAGTGTTGGGACGTACAATGCCGCGTGCCAGCGAAACCTTTTGCTTATCCGCCGGATTCAACTTACCGGCCGGCATTTTCAGCAAACTGGTAATCTCCATGATTTCCGCTACTTCGTAGACCCGCTTGCGGATGGTATCGCTGTCCACACCGTCATTCGCCAGCGGAAAGGCGATATTGCCATACACATTCATAGAGTCGTACACCACCGGAAACTGAAACACCTGGGCGATGTGACGCTCTTTAGCCGAAAGATGGGTTACATCCTT
>JAASTM010000398.1 GCA_021767325.1 Spirochaetales bacterium | reverse complement strand
TGAAATGCTCTTCGTAGCGCTCCCGCAGGGTAAACAGGCGCATGCTCCGTTTTTCTATGATCTTGAGGTTCTTCAGTTTCTCGCGTCTTACCTTCTCCAGCTTATTCTTTAAACCCTGATCCTCGAAGCGTTTCATCTCCATATCCAGCTTCGTAACCAGTTCCTTCAACCGTTCTATCTCTTTTTCGTGCTGTTCGATCTGATCGGCAACCAGATAATCCTGTCCGAATGAGATGACCGTATGGGTTCCTTTTTCATTGCCCAGATTCTGCACCTCGAGTCCGTGTTTGGAGAATACCTTGCCACCGATCAAGCTGCCCTTGTCACCGGTCAGATAGAGAGTGCCGTTACACTTTACCTGACAGCGCAGACAGTTGTTCTTCACCCGTATATCCCCGACCGAAAGCAGAGTGGCCTCTTCCATGAACACCGCCTGGATATCCTTCTTCGCCCGGATTACAGCTTTATTCCCACCGACAATTCCCTGCCCCACTTTTACCGAGTTGCCGGCCGACAGCAGCGCCCCCTCAACAGTGCCATTTATCAGCACATCGCCGCCGGCCATTACGTAAAACCCGCGCTGCACATTGCCGGACACCTCTACAGTCCCGGGAAACTTGATATTTCCGCTGTGCATATCCACATTTCCCTTGACCCGGTGGTGTACGTACACGCTGATACTCTTTCCGTCATACTCGAGCTCGCCGCTCTTTTCGGCATGGAACAGAACCCGGCCGTCATCTTTCTCTTCGCGACGAATGTTGTCTCCGACCTGCAGATCGACGCCCTCTTTACCCTTGGCCTCGACGGTTTCACCGCTGATATTCCAGCCGGCCTTACCGGTCCCGGCGGGCGGGATTTCGGCTATCAGCTGGTTCTCCTCGACGACAGTAATGTCATCATGGGTTCTGAAATTGGCCTGCCCTTTCTTATCGATCTTTACCTGCTCTCCGCTGGCTAATTTTACATGGAATTTGATTTTGCCCGATTCCGAGCTCTGCACCGGAGGATTACCCGCAGCAATTTCTACCTTCTCGACCGATTGCCCCTGCTTGGCCTGTAAAATTGCATCGCTGAGCGCCGAGCTGTCGATACCCTTTAGCACCTTATTCTCTTCCAGCACCTTGCTGACCCGGTCCATGGACAGCGGCGGTGCAAATCCTCGCGACTCCTCCAGCGAAATGTAGGCGGCCATCTTATCGGCGGTCACCTCTACCTCGATTTTGGCCTCCCGATAGGGACGGACCCGCAGCAGCGTGCTCTCTTCACCGTCGATGACGTCCAGAATGCCGGTTTCCTGGGCCACCAGCTGATCATCCTTGAGCAGCACGTTCTCCTGCAGCGACATCGGGGGATCATTCCCCGGCAAACCGGGCAGGACTTTGCCGAAGACATCGACCCCCTCTTCTCCGCTGTCGGTAGAGGTTATCTCTGCCACTATGTTCCCGGCCTTTACATACGCCATCCGCGAAACCGACGGTAGGGGATAATCGGTTAGGCTAGGAATCAGCTGGTCAGGGGCCGACGGCGACTCTGCATCCGCATTCTCGTCCTGCGGGGGAGCCAACAGGGTGTCCTGCTGCCGCGCCTCCAGCTCTTCATCCTTCATGAACCTACAGGTGAACTGCAGGCTGCGGTCCGATCCGCGGGTGGGCGCTTGGCCCTCCGCCAGGACATAATCCTTCAGCTCGAGATCCCTGCTCCGGTAAAACTCGACCAGATCCGCTTTGATTTTGTCGAAATCCATATCTTTGAAACCGCTCTTTTTGATAGCGGCTCCAATCTCCTTCAGGACGAGGGGTTTCCCGCGGCCGCTGCCCTTGACCGCATTCAAAAGCCCCTTCAGGTGGTCGGAACTGGCCTCCACTTTGAACCACGCGTCCCGGTCTTTAGTAATGGGCACATCCTTGAAGGGCTTCTGACGCTGAATGGATACCGAAATTGCCTGATTTATTTTTGAAGCCGGCACCAGCTCCTCGTCGGTAAAGCCCTTCTCCCGGGCGGCCTCCAGCACGGATTCAGCCTTTGGCGGCCGGGCATCCTTTTTCCCCGGCGAAAAATGCAGCAGACAGGTAGCCTGATCCTTGGAGACGGTCAGCTCCCACTTATGATGCTGGAAGGGAATCACTTCTACCCAGTTTTCTCCGCGACGTACCACTCCCGAGTGGCTTGCCCGCAGGTCTTCCCGGGTCTCTTTTACCCCCCGTCCGGGATACACACCTTTCGCAGCCCCCTCTTTTATGGAGATCGGCTTTCCGTACACCGAGCGGCCTAATGTGCCTTCCCCGGCTTCGCCTATCTCGGCCAGGACCTGATTCTCTTCGGCCCAGCCGGTCTCCACTACTTCCGGATCAACCTTTACCGGCTCTTCTTTTTCACGGGTTTCCCACTTTTTTACCGTCTCTTCTTTCGGTTTGCCGAAGGGGAGCTTGCTTTTTTTCTGAACTTGCTTCTCTACCTGCACCCGCTCACGTGTGATTACGGTGATCCGTGGTTCACCGGCCTTTTCCAGAATCCAGCGGGCATCCTCCTGCAGCTCTTCCGGAATCGGCGGCAGTTTCCAGCTGTACTCGGGCGGTGAGGGCGGAACTGCGGGGGTGCCTTCGGCAACCACCACTTTAACCGGCTCTTCACCGGCATCCTCGAAGCTCTGGACGGCCGCTTCAATCGCCTCTTCCTGAACTCCCTCGACAATCCCCTTCTCTTCGAGGAGGTTCTTTATCTTGGGAACATTCCACACCTCCCCGTGTGGGTCGGCGGAGAATACGAGCGAAGCTTTTAGATGGGAATTGTCAACTGTAATCTTGAGTCGGCCTTTCGTCTGCATAACATCTACACTTTGTATCCCTGCTCCATCGCTTTCAGCAGTTTACTCTTGAGGAGCTGGTTCTCTTTTTTCAGTCCGTTGATGTCGTACTGCTGAGCCCGGATGGTATCGATGAGATCTCCGCGGGTAAGCGCCCCGCTGTGCAGCAGATTCTCGAGGTCCTGTACTTTAGCGTCAAAATCGATTTCCGCTTCCATCTCCGCGGTCTCATACGTCTGCTCCAGATTGTCGAAATCGAGCAGACCGGACTGTTCCTCCTCCTGATGCTGGATGATTTTATCAGCAACCCGGTACACCGCCTGGCTCAGAACCGAGCCGGGCTTGTACGCAACTATCGGCAGCCGCGAACTGAGGGCAACCTCCTGCAGATGATCAAAATAGATAACCCCCAGATGCTCCATGTCGATCCCCAGATATTCACGGCAGGAGCGCCGGATTTTCTCGGCCTTCTTGGCATCCTTAGGGTCTTCCAGCATGTTCATCACCAGCATCGGACGGAAGTTCCGCATGGTTTCCTGAAACTGCTCGAAGCTCTGCGGATCCTCCTGCTTGATCCTCTCGAGCAGGCGCGGAATATAGACCCGCTGCAGCTGAGTTCCCTCTTTCTGCAGGTTTTTCAGGTATTCTGCCGCGGCTGACCCCTTTTTGAAGGAATTGCCCATCAAGCGGAATACCGTGTTCTTCAGAAACAGATATGCGTTCAGGGTAGCGGTCAAAGTGGGGGTAGT
>JAASTM010000013.1 GCA_021767325.1 Spirochaetales bacterium | reverse complement strand
TCGTCTACCAAAATGGCGAGTTTGCGGTCACGCGCCTGCGCTACGATAACTATTCCATCCTCAACCCTCTGTTTAGAGGTATGAATATTGAAGAACTCGTACAGTTTTACCACCGGAATAACCTCGTTGCGCAGGTTGATTACGATATCTTCTGTATTCGTCTGGGTTATCTCTACCTCGGAGGCTTTATGAAACTGGATTACGTCGGTAATCGGCAGGGAATAGAGCTGCGGCCCGACAGTGAAGGTAATGCCGTCGATAATTGCCAGAGTCAGGGGTATTTTGAGAACAAAGGTGCTGCCCTGGCCTTCGACACTCTGGATATCAATTTTTCCGCGCAGTTTTTCGATATTCTTTTTGACTACATCCATTCCCACACCGCGTCCCGAAATCTCGGAAACCTTTTCGGCGGTCGAGAAACCGGGTTCGAAAATGAGCTTCCATACATCCTCATCCTTCATATCTTCCGGATTACCCTGTACGAGCCCCCGGTCCACCGAACGCTTCAGAATGGCCTCTCGCTTCAGTCCGCCACCGTCATCGGCCACGGTTATCCATATTTCATTGCCCTCATAGCCGGCACTCAACCGTACCGTTCCGGTTTCCGGTTTTCCGGCGGCCCGGCGCTTTTCGGCCGGTTCGATGCCGTGATCGAGGGCATTGCGGATGATGTGTACCAGCGGATCGGAGATCTCCTCCATTACCGTACGGTCCATCTCGGTATCCTCCCCGCTTATTTCGAGATTGACGGGCTTCTCGAATTTCTTGGACAGATCGCGAACCAGCCTGCGCATCTTGCTGAACAGCCCCTCGAGGGGAATCATCCGCATGGACATGGTAATTTCTTGCATCTCCCGCGATATTTTCGAAAGATAGTTGGCCGATCGCTCAAAGTTCGGTAAATCGTAAGGCTCGAGTTCTGGATTATTGATAACCATCGCCTCGGCGGTAATCATCTCACCCATCAGATCGAAGAGCTTGTCCAGCCGTTCAGTGTCAACACGAATATCGCGCCGCTTGATTCTGTAATTGGCAAACTGGTCTTTCTTCTCGGGCTCGGCTTTTCCCTGCTTCTGCAGAGCCTCCTGAATCTCTTCCTCTTTGGCGGCCCCCTGATCGATGAGAATTTCTCCCAGACGCATTCGCTGCACATCCAGGGCTTGATCAACCGCCTCCTGGGTGGCGATTCCCATCTCCACCAGCATATCGCCGAGTGGCTTGTAATCGCCCACCTCTTTGCTGGCGACCGCTTCTTCGGCGTTGACGCCCCCTTCGGCCAGCTCCCCGGGTTTGATTTCTCCGCTGTGCACCTTTTTGAGAGTCACATTAAGACCGTCTATACTCTGCAGTAAGAGGTTGATGATTTGGGCATCGGGTGTACGTGCGCCGGTACGCAGCGTATCGAGAATGCCCTCAATGCCCATACACATTTTCTCGAGCATGGCGAAACCGAAAAATCCAGCGTTGCCTTTGACAGTGTGGATTGCCCGAAAGGCCTCCTCGATACTTCCAGGGCTGGCAGGATCCTTCTCCAACTCGAGCATCGAATGTTCGGCCGTGTCTACCAGATCGGAGGTCTCCTCCACGAACTTCTGCACCATCTCGGGTGAAACCAGCTCTTCGGTCAGACTCTTCTCCGGTTTTGCTACAGCTGCGGAGGACTGCTTGGCCGGCTGCGGCTCGGGCGGGGCCGGGTGTGCAGGCTGCTCCGCCCCGGCTGCACTCGTAGCGGCCGGGGCGGCCTGGGCGGCCTGGGTGGCCGGGGCAGCTCCTCCCGACTCTATCTGCTGCAGGTAGGGGGCCAGCCGCCGGTCGATTTCACCAGTTGTTACCCGGCCTTCATAGACCACCGCCTCCCCGCTGCTCGTGTCGAGCTCTTCGGCCTGGGCTTCGATATCCAGCACCATCTGCTGCAGCACATCGCTGCCGTTCAAAAGGATATCTACGATTTCGTCATCGGTTTCCAGTTCGCCGGTGCGCATCGCATTCAGCACCGTCTCGAGACTGTGACTGAAGCTCTTTATTCTCGACAGGCCGATAAACGAGGAAACCCCTTTGATGGTGTGCATCGAACGGAAAATATCGTGAATGGTCTGCTCGTCATAGCTCTTCTCGAGATCGAGGATCCGCTCCTCGATATCGTCCAGATGATCGTGTGCCTCCACTAAAAAGGAGGAAAGAATTTCAGCATCTTCGATTGGAACCGCCGCGAGCTCTTCGGCTGCGGCTTCCTGCGCGGCAATGGGTGGAGTCTGCGGCTTTTGCGCTTGAGCGGACTCCTCCGGCTGAGCGATCAGCTCGCGGCCTAACTTTTGGAAGCGGGCTGAATTCTCTTCGGATGGACCCTGCAGCACGATCTCTTCGGCGGTGGTGATTATTTCGGCTAAACCGGCTGCCGTCTGCGTGTCTTCGGTACTTGCCTGCAGTGTTTCGGCGATTTCGCGAATTTCGGCAACCGCCAGCAGATCACCCTCCTCGTACTGACGAATCGCTTCGCTGAGTTGATGAAGCTCTTCCATAACCTTCCTTCTATTTCACTAACATCTTTACAATTTTCGCAAGTGATGGAGCTTCGAAGGGCTTCACGATCCAGCCGTTCACTCCCAACTCTTTCCCCACTTGCTTTTTCTGAGCCGCACTCTCGGTGGTCAGAAATACAACCGGAATACCGGAGTATTCCGATTTTTGCTTTAGTGCTTCTACGAACTGAAATCCGTCCATCACCGGCATATTTACGTCAACAATACACAATGAGATCGAATCCTGCTCAACTTTCTCCAGCGCGACCTGACCGTTTTCCGCCTCTACAATTTCATAGCCTTCGGGCTCTAATGCTTTTTTTACGAGTTTTCTGATAGTAACCGAATCATCTACACAAAGTACTTTATGTGCCACTGTTTCTCCCCCTGAATCATCCTAAAATAGAGTAATATCTCCGCTCAATTCGGCCTCTTCGGCCTTCTGACGTTCCTTCAACTCATCCTGAGTCAGCTGCTCATCGAGTTCATGACCGAAAGCCTGCCACTCCTCCCGGGTGGTAAAGAGGCTCTTCAGCAGCTCTTCGATCTGGCGGCGCTGCTGCTGCTGATCTTCACTGCTCAAACCGCCGTACTGCTCCACCAGCTCAGCACTCTCTCCGGCCAGGGACTCGAACAACTGAACCATGTGCTCGAGGATCTGCCGTACGCTGTCCTGATACTGCAGGTGCACGGTCACACCGTTGATATTGCCGGTAACCGAGGCCGAGAGTTTTTGCGACTCCTCGATTACCTCCGATACCTTATCGATCTGCGGACGCAGCTGTTCTATAACCGCCGCATGCTGCTCTCCACTCTGGGCCAGCTTTTCTACCGCGGAGTGGAGCCGTTCGCCATAGGAGGCAATCGAATCCTTGACCGCATGTACCGAACTGTCGATAGTGGTGCTGATTTCGTCCGCTATTTTCATCGTGTTTTTTGCCAGCTCTTGCACTTCCGAAGCTATCACGGCGAATCCCCGTCCAGCCTGGCCGGCCCGGGCAGCCTCAATCGATGCATTGATAGCCAGTACATTGGTTCTCTCCGACAAGTCGGTGATTGTATCGGTAAACTGGTCTACAGATTTCATTGTCTGCTCGACCATTTCCAGCTCACCAATATAATCCTTGTGGATGCTCTCGAAATCCTGAATCAGATGCTTAATCCGCTCCAGTTCCTCTTCCAGTCGTATTGACTGAACCCGGAGCCCGCCCTGTTCCGAGGTCAGCTGACCGAAGACCCGCTGGATCAAATTGTCGACATCCCTGCTCCAGTCACCTATGTTGTACACGTGATTAGTCAGTTCCAGAGTTGCCTCTTCCGTCTTGTCAATAATCACCTGTGACAGGGTTCTCTCCGCATCCGAGGCCTCGGAAATCTTATGACACTGCTGCTTGTGCCTGTGCAACTCTTCGGTCTTTTCCGCTAACTGTGCCTCTAAGGATTTAATCCTCTCTTCCGAACTGCGGCAGGCTTCCTTCAAATGCTGATACTCTTGGTTGCATTCATCCAGATCCTGATAGTCTCCGGCGCGAGGCTCCTCCGCTGGAGCCCTACTCCTCGGGCTGAGCAGAGCAAAGACGGCCGTACACGCGGCAATTATCATAGCTGCGGTTATGAACGCAGTCATTCCTGTATACAGGTTAATTGCAAGTACGATTACAACGAGGGCGCACCCTACAACCAACAACTTTTGCATCAATTACCCTCACACTTTTCTCTATTTTAATTATTTTAGATTTAAAAATGAATTGCAAGTGAAAAAAACTACGAAAAGATCAAAGTTTCCGAGTCTGATTTGGAATTTCGACTCTAATGCGGGTGTAGTAATTTATTTCCGATTCAATCCACATCCGGCCGCCGAATTTCTTCGTTATATAATAGGCTTTGGTTAGCCCGAAGCCCCCTCCGTAACTGGTTTTACTAAGCGCATTTCCGGCCCGAATACCGAAATCTACTACACTTTCGATACTCTCCTCGGGAATTCCCCGCCCGTTATCCTCTACAACCATCCGCAGATGCTCGGCATCCTGAAACACCCCGGCCAGAATGTTGCCTCCCGGGTCGGTATATTTGCGTGCATTGGCAACTAAATCGCGAAAAACATCCTTTACCAGTAAGGGCATTCGGATCTGATCGCCGTTCGAAGAATGGAACTGGAGATCAACAAAGTAACTGCTGTCATCCTTGAGAGCGATATTATCAACGAACCTGTAACTGCCGCGGCTGTTCCGTTCCACTGCATCGAAAAAGGCAAGTATATCTTCCCGCAGCTCCTCTGCAGTAAAGGCGATCCATGCCTCTGGCCCGACTGAACTCTGCTTCTCCAGCTCATTCAGGCGTATGTTCAGAACCTCAATAATTTTTTCAATAGAGTCAACTATCGCTTGAACCTGCGCCGACTCACCCGCCCGGGTGGCCGCTGCGGCTCGGTTTACATCCTGCAGAACATCATTATGCAGGCTTTTTATCTTCACCGCTTCGGCTTCTCCGACACTCTTCCGCGATACCAGTAATGCCAGCTCCTGCACCGAACCGTAGGAGCGCAGCAGCGCTTTGTCGTCGTTTAATATGTCCGAAAGCCGGAGGAAGTTGAACTGCAGTAGATTCAGTATATTGAGTATGCTGTGATTATTCAGGATCTGACCGTGGTACTCATCTATTTCGAGCTGCTTGGTAATTTCCATCTCTGCCTCTGCAATAACTAAAGATTATAGGGTTATGGCAGAGTATAGCGTATTTTGAAGTTAATTTCAAAGTTATTAGAGAAATTTACTGAGTTTACCCTATTGTTTTCCCAACCTTACTGTCAGCTGCATATTTCTCAGGCTGCTACAGGCTTGCTCAGTCCTCCTCGGTCAGCAGTTCCGCAACCTCTTCAGAGTCTTTGGCCCTCAGCAACAGCTTGCAGAATGACTTGGACTGGGTGATACGGGCGATCTCAGACAGAGCTTCTATGTGGGGACCCGACTGGTTGGTCGGCGCCAGCATGAGAAAAAAGAGATAGCTCGGGTTCCCGTCGAGGGCCCGAAAATCGATTCCGTCGGGAGCAATGCCAATGGCAAGGTTCAATGAGGAGACAGTGTCCGTCTTTGCATGCGGCACTGCAATTCCGGCTTCTAGGCCGGTACTGCCCTTGGCCTCACGGGCCAGCAATGCGTCGTAGGCAGCATCGAAGTCGTCCAGCCGGCCGGCATCTACCAACACCTGCAGAAGCTCCCGGATGACGCCCTCTTTGGATTTTGCTTCCAGCGGGACTTTGATTATTTCAGGCTTCACAAGATCAACTAAGGCCATTTTTTCACTCCATTACTCTTCAGGCAGGGAATCATACAGATCCCACACACGCTCTTCATCTTTTACCATAAGAACGGAACAATGTACAAGCCGCATAGCCCGTTCGGTTTCATGATAAAACTCATCCCGGCGGCTGCGCACATGCGAAAGCTCGCCGATCAGCAGTAAATCAGCATCCACCTCTGCAGCGTACTTCTTTATCTCCTGATGAACCGTGCCGCTGCGCTTCTCCAGGGTAACCGGCACGCCCTTGCGGCCGGCCATCTTGTTCACATGCTTCAAATACCGCTCGGCATCCGATTCGAGATCCCGGTGGTACTCCTCCTCCTCGGAATCGAGGAAAATCCGGGCTTTCACCAGGTCATTCAGTGCCCGCGTATTGATTACATACAGCGCGTACAGATTGGCACCGGTCGATTTTGCCAGACAGACTGAATACTGAGCCGCGGTAATGGCCTCTTCAGTACCGTCTACATACACGAGAATATTACGTATCGGCCCTTCCATGTCGCTCCTCCTCCTTTTTCTCGAGCCGGTCCTTGACCATCTTCATCAACACAAACATATCCCGCTCGTTCTCTTCGAGCCGGTTGTTGATGTACGCGACAGTCTCTTTCAGGTCCGGAATCGCGATCTTCTCCAGGGCGTTCACCTTGCGGATCGTTTTCTTTACCTCTAAAGCCAGACGCATAATCGACACCTTCAATTCCGCCAGCCGGCCCATCATCTCCAGTGCCTGCTGGAACTCCTGCATTGCACCGTCGACCCAGTAACTGGTATCGGAAGGACTGAAATAGGGCGGATGGTCGGTGAAGTCTGTATCCACCACCGGAAGCTGGACTCCCATAACACGCCGCTGCTTTATTTTTATGTTCGACTCCATGTTGATCACCCGGCTGATGTGGGCGACCTTCAGCTTTCCCATATCTATGCTGGCCTGCTTGAGCGCCGCATAGGCATCGGCCAGAGCCTTCTCGACCCGGCTCTGGTAGTCGATCGCCTGGTCGACCAGGTTCAACAGCTCCAGCACCAGAATATTGCGCTTCTGGTCGAGCAGCTCGTAGCCGAGTTCGGCAAACTTCAGTTCGTCTTTGAGTTTGAGCAGACTCGATTTTGTCGGCGCTACATTGCGCATACTTGCAGCTCCCTACCCTTCGTAGTACGTTTCCAGCTCTTCGTCAGTGACCCGGTGCAGCTCTTCTGCCGGCAGATTCCGCAGCACCTCCCAGCCCAGGCTCAGTGTCTCTTCGATGGTGCGGTCCTCATCGGTTTTCTGCGATACGAACTTCCGTTCGAAGGCCTCGCCGAACTCCATGTACTTGTGGTCCAGCGGGGTCAGCTCCTCCTCTCCGATAACCGATGCCAGGTTGCGCACATCTTTTACATAGCTGTACGCAGCAAACAGCTGACTGGCCAGGTGCGGATGGTCCTCGCGGGTCATCCCCTCGCCGATGCCGTCTTTCATCAGCCGCGAGAGTGACGGCAACCCGGCCACCGGCGGATAGATGTTCCGGCCGTGCATCTCACGCTCGAATACAATCTGGCCTTCGGTAATATAGCCGGTCAGGTCGGGAATTGGGTGGCTGATGTCGTCGTTCGGCATGGTGAGTATCGGCAGCTGGGTTATCGAGCCCTGATGCCCCTCGATCATGCCGGAACGCTCATAGATTTCGGCCAAATCGGAGTACAGATACCCCGGATACCCCTTACGGGAGGGAATCTCGCCGCGCAGAGTGGAAACCTCACGCAGAGACTCACAGTAGTTGGCCATATCGGTCAGAATGACCAGCACGTGCATCCCCTTATCGAAGGCCAGGTATTCAGCCAGAGTCAGGGCCGAGCGGGGTGTAATCAGCCGTTCGATCGAGGGATCGTCGGCCAGGGACAGGAACAGCGCTACGTTCTCCAGTACCCCCGAGCTCTCGAATGAGTTGATGAAGTAGCGGGCCACATCGTGCTTTACCCCCATGGCGGCGAATACAATCGCAAAGTTACTCTCACCGCCGCGGATCTTAGCCTGGCGGGTAATCTGGGCGGCCAGCTCGTTGTGCGGCAGCCCGTTTCCCGAGAAAATCGGCAGCTTCTGCCCGCGGATGAGGGTGTTCATTCCGTCTATCACCGAGATCCCGGTTTGGATGAAATCACGCGGATATACCCGGGCGGTGGGATTAACCGGCGACCCGTTTACATCCCGCTCTTCTATACCAACCGGGGCAGGCCCGTCGTCGATCGGTGCACCCAGCCCGTTGAACACCCGCCCCAGCATGCCGTCGCTGACTTCTAGTGACAATGGTTCGCCGCGGAAGCGGACCCGGGTGGAGGGCATGGTCAGTTCGGTGGTTCCCTCGAAGACCTGTACCACCACTGCATCCTCGGATGTGTCCAGCACCTGTCCGAGGCGGGTATGGCCGGTTTTATCGACTACTTCCACCAGCTCCTGATACCCGACCGGATGGGTTTTACGCACGAACACCAGCGGCCCGTCGATCTTATCGACCCCCACATACTCGCGCCCCGCTAAAAGGCTTCTATCACTACTCTTCATAGAGAGACTCCAATCTGTCAAAAGATCTTTCAAGACGGGCCTGCAGCTTGTCGAAGGCCGCCTCATCGTCGTTTTCGATGTTGAACTTCATCTTCACCAGGTCCTGCACCACCTTCATCTTGCGCAGCCGCACAATGGTGGCCCCGTCTTTGATTGCATCCCGGCCCTTCCGCCAGTAGGTCATAATCAGCTCGAGCATGCGGGCCTGCTTCATAACGGTAGAGTAGCGGTCTACCTGGTCAAAGGCGTTCTGCTGCAGAAAGGCATTCTTGAACAGGGTACAGACCTCGATGATAAAGCGCTGGCTGTCGGGCAGCGCATCCGGTCCGACCAGTTTGACCACCTGCTGCAGACGGACCTCCCGCTGCAGCAGATCCATGATTTCGCGCCGGTCCGCGGCCCACTGCTCTCCCACCTGCTCCTTCCAGTAGTCGACAATGTCGCCGATATACTCGGAGTAGCTCTCCAGCCATCCGATGGCCGGATAGTGGCGCGCGTTGGCCAGCTGACGGTCCAGGGCCCAGAAACAGCGCACAAAACGCTTGGTGTGCTGTGTAACCGGTTCGGAGAAGTCTCCGCCCGGCGGCGAGACCGCCCCGATAATCGACACTGATCCCTCGGCCTCAGAAAGTGTGTTCATGATACCGGCCCGCTCGTAGAACTCGGCTACCCTGGTCGGCAGATAGGCGGGAAAGCCCTCCTCGGCGGGCATCTCCTCCATCCGGCCGGAGAGCTCCCGCAGGGCCTCGGCCCAGCGGCTGGTGGAGTCGGCCATGATGGCCACGTGGTAGCCCTGGTCGCGGTAGTACTCGGCCAGGGTCACCCCGGTGTAGATACTGGCCTCCCTGGCCGACACCGGCATGTTCGAGGTGTTGGCAATCAGGATGGTCCGCTCCATCAGACTGGTGCCGGTGCGCGGGTCTACCAGCTCGGGAAACTCGGTCAGTACGTCGGTCATCTCGTTACCGCGCTCGCCGCAGCCTATATACACAATAATATCGGCATCGCACCACTTGGCGATGGCGTGTTGGGTCATGGTTTTTCCGGTACCGAAGCCGCCGGGAATTGCCACAGTTCCGCCCTTGGAGAGGGGGAACAGGGTATCGATAACCCGCTGACCGGTGATCAGCGGAGTAGACAGGGGTTTACGCTCGGCGGTAGGCCGGGGATTGCGGATGGGCCAGCGCTGCATCATCGTAAGCCGGTGCTCCTGGCCATCGGCATCCTCGATAACGGCGATCTCATCGGCGATGGTGTAATCGCCTTCGGCTGCCAGCGTGTTGAGGGTTCCGGAGAGCCGGGGCGGCACGAGAATCCGATGCTCCACCCGCTCGCTTTCCTGAACGCTCCCCAGAATCTGACCGCCCCGCACTTCATCGCCGGTGGTGGCCCCGCCCGGTACGAAGTGCCACTGCTTCTCACGCTGCAGCGCCGGTTCCTCCTCACCGCGCTTGATAAATGCCCCGCTGCGGCTCTTGAGCTGCACCAGGGGCCGCTGAATACCGTCGTAGATCTGCCCCATCAGACCGGGACCCAACTCTACCGACAGCGGCATCCCGCTTCCGTAAATTGGATCTCCCGGGGCAATCCCGGTGGTATCCTCATATACCTGTATAGTAGCCTTCGTTCCGGCCAGCTTGATCAGCTCGCCGACCAGACCGACATCTCCAACGTGCACCAGCTCCATCATCATGGCGTCGCTGATGTCGCGGGCCTCGATTACCGGCCCGTTCACACGCTGCACCGTTCCAACTACCCGTTCACTCATTCTCTACTCACTTTCCGATTCACTTGATTGCATGCGCCGGTAAATCATTCTGCGTATTACCGTCGAATATCGTTCGAGCCGGGCTTCGACCAAATTGTTGAAGGCCAGCCGGCCTTCCCGGGCGGTAAGAAAAATACCCTGCTTCTGCAGAGGAGCTGCATCGGCCTTTTCGATCTTCACCCTGCGGCCGGTCATCGATTTTACTTCCGCCTCGGCCTGCCGCAGCAGATCATCGGTGATCAGCTCCATCTCGGTTTCGGAGCCATTGACCGTCAACTGCTCTTCGGATAAACCGATCGCCGCCTCGACAATCCAGCCCTTTAGTATCGAGCTGTAATCGGGGCTTTCGGTCAGCCCGCGCAGCTTCTCTTTTACCCGCCGCATCGCCTGATTGAACAGCTGCTCTTGGGTTTTCAGCCGGATCTTCCGCTGTTCCGCCTCGATTGCCTGTTCGTTTTTCCTGAGGGTTTCATCGTATTGCTGCTTCCCCTTCTCCTCCGCTTCATGACGGATAGCGGTGGCCTTTCTGCGTCCGCCTTCTACAATTTCTTGGGCTTGGAGTTCGGTCTCCTGGGTAATACGCCTGACCTCGTCCTCCGCTTCCTGCGAAATTCCGGACAGCAGAGAAGCACTCTGCGATTGGTCGTCCTGTTTCGGCATCTCTGCACTCCCGTTATAAATTAATACCGATCGCCTGATTTACCAGTTCCCGCAAACTCGGCCGGCCTTCCAGCGGCCCCTGACGGTCGGGGACCTCCACTATCAGCGGAAAAGATTGCGAGAACACATAACGGTCTACCTGCGGGCGAATCATTTCGGCGACCGGCTCGGTAATGATAACAATACCAACCTGGGTATCATTCAGAGCCTCCTGCAGCGCCTCCCGGGCCTCGTCGGCAGTCTCGGCCACCCGGCCTTCGACTCCCACCATCCCGAAGCCGAGCACCGCATCGTCTCCGCCGATAATAAAATACTTCATGCCCTAGACTTTACCTAGAATCATAAGTGCAGTGATAAAACCGAACACCACCAAACCTTCGGCCAGGGCGATAAAAATCAGTGCCTGACTGGCGAGTTCCGGCTTTTCACCAATGGTTCCCATGGCCGCCGCACCGACATTCGCAATTGCGATACCGGCACCGATTGCACCCAGTCCGAAGGCCACTGCAGCCGCCATCAACCCGAATTTCATCACGCCCGCTTCGGCTTCACTAATGGTCTGTTCCTGATGGGTCGCACCGGCATCCTGGGCAAAGGTATTGGAAGCGAACACCAGGCTGGCGAAAGCCATTACGATCAACATTACAATCAAGCTCACCCGCAGACGGGACACAAACCAGCGTTTCTCTTTTTCCATTTCAGTAACTCCTTGTGCTACATTTATCTCTATTTCTCATCCCTACTTCCCGGCACCTATTCGGAGCGCAGAGAAATGGGAGCATATGCTCGTCCGTTGCCGGCAAAATACTTCGAGAAGAACTCGTAGTAGTTCAACCTGAGAGACTGAATACCGGCCGAAAGCCCCTCTAAACCGATGACCAGGGCATTGCCCAGCAGCAGAATCAAATAGGACCACAGGGTAAACCTCCCGCCGGAGGCCGCCATCTCCGCGATCTGAAAGAAAGCCATCATCAGGCTCACATGGGCTATGCCGAGGCCGGCGACACGCATAAATGACAGCGTGTTGGATAGGTACCCGGAAAAGATCTCGAGCAGCTCGACCAGCCACTCCATTATCATATCCAGCACATTTGCAGACCGGCGCTGATCCGCCGGTACCGAGCGGTTGTGGTGGATGTGCTCTATCACCGGCTTGGCCGCCATCAGCAGTACCGGCACTCCCAGCAGGCCGATCAGTGCCGCTCCGGGCGGCAGACCCCGATAGTCGTGGTCCACGAAGTAGAATGCGGTATAGGTGCCGGCGGCATAAATCCAGCCCACCAGCAGGCCGCCGTTGCCCCAGATCAATCCGATCCAATCCCTGCGGCGAACCCGGTTTATCCAGTTCAACACCAGGCCGGTGGCAATGACCGCAATGCCGAAGTAAATCGTAATCATCAGAATATCGGTCATCGTTTTCACACTGCCGGACCCGCCCCCGTGGCCGGCCACGATACCGTGGTAGTCGAACCACAGCGGCGGCAACAGAGGCATACCGAAGTACGATCCGAACAACGCGCCGCTGATAATCGCCGCCCCGCCGCAATAGGCAATCAGGGGGAAGAGCATTGTGTGCTTTCCCCTCTTGCGCGACCGCCGGTCGCCGATCAGTCCCACCAGCATCACCACCAAACCGTGGCCCACATCGCCGAACATCAGGGCGAACATCGCCAGGTAGAACACCGCTACAATCGGAGTAGGATCGATCGAACCGTAAGCCGGAATACCGTAGTTCTCAACCAGCGACTGAAACGGTTTGAGTGCCGGGGGATTCTTCATTTGCACCGGTACCTGCTCGGGAACCTCCGGGTCGCCGCCCTTCTGCGGGGAGTGCCACTCTAAATAGCAGCGCCCCTCGGTCGCCTCCATTAAGGTCTTGGTTACTTCCTCTTTTTTATCCACCGGAATCCAGCCGGAAAACAGATACGTGCGGTCGGTGCGGCGGTAGTAGGTCTGAATGGTACGCATCAGCTCCCGCATACGCAAACCGGTCCAGATCTGCTCCAGACTGTCGGCCCGGTCCTCCACTGTATGCCGCAGGCTCTCATCCAAATCTTTCTGTTTGTAGCGCAGCGACTCCAGTTTGGCATCCAGCTCTTCAATAGGTAGGCGGGCAGCCCCGCTGCCCGGCCCCTCTTCGGCGCCTTCTCTTATCTGTCTCTCTTCCCAGCCGAATTTCTCGAGCAGCCGTGCAACTCTATCGTCATCCCGCTTCAGGGTAATCAGAAAATCGACCGCCTCGCCACCGTCGGTGTGCGAGCTGCCCCCCGCACCTTCGCCGGCCGCCGGGCCCTGCGCGGGCAGATATACCGAGGGAAACTTGCCGATCTCTTTCTCGAACTCCCTCCGGCTCTCCTCGGGAAGGGTACCGGTATGCACGGTAATATAGGAGTGGGTACCCTTGGCCAGCTGCGGCGCAGTTTGCCGACCTCCGCCGGTGCCCCCGCGCCCGGAGGAGCCCCCGCCCTGGCGGCTGCCCTGACGTCCGGCCTGACGTCCGGCCTGCCGGCCATCCGCCGACGGCATCTGCCGCCTAAGCTCCTGCAGCCGCAGGATCTCGTCCTGTACCTCTTTCTGCTTATCTCGTATTTTTCGGAATTCGCTGCCGAGCCGGTCTATCTCGCGCTCGGCCGTATCCAGGGCTCCGGCCGCGGAATCGGCAGCACGTCGCGCCTGCCCCTCTTCCTCTTCGCGCGGGCGGGGAGTAAAGCCGACCGTACGGAAATAGGCATCCAGCCGCAGCCGCAGCTCCCGGGCCTTTTCACGATCCTCGGTGGCCGGGATACGCCCCAGACGCGAAGACCAGTCGGCCGGGATTTCGCGCACATCGATAAAATCGATCACCCCGACCCGCAGCAGCGCTTCGGTGGCCGCTTCCATATCACTTTTCAGTACCGCAGCAATCAACTGCTGCATCGACGTAGTGGTTATCATAGCAGTTCCCGTATGCTCTCTTCCGAGAGCCCGTAGTATTTGGCATTGATAATGCTCACCAGCTCGGCAATCTCCTTGCGCTTCAAAAACACATAGGCCAGAACTGTTCCAATCGTGAAGGGATATCCCTGCAGCAGCCGCTGCACCTCGTCATTCAAAATCTGCCGCAGCAGACTCTCTACCAGGTGCAGCCGCTCGTAGGGATTACTTTTGTGTTCGCCGGTAAAACTCTGATAACGGGAATAATGCCGTGTGAGCAGAACGTTCAGCGCCTCCTCGGCACTGTTCTGCCGAAAGGCCTGCCGTAGAAGATCGAACTCGATGCTGCCGCCGGGCAGAAACACATTCCAGGAGCGCCGATCTTC